>NZ_JAAKTN010000012.1:0-165962 GCF_049174455.1 Aeromonas sp. 601027
TCCCATGCCGAACTCAGAAGTGAAACGCGGTAGCGCCGATGGTAGTGTGGCATTCGCCATGCGAGAGTAGGACACTGTCAGGCACCTATTTAGAAAAGGCCTCCCATTCGGGAGGCCTTTTTGCATTTCTGCAATTCAAAAACTGCCCTGCCGCCGGCATTTTAGTAAAAGTGCTGGGCTATCAAGGGATTGCCCGTTACTCTTTAGCCGTTGCCGATTAACACGTGATGCTGCCAGCGAGGTATTGATGGCTACGTTGAAGGAAATTGCACAGGAAGCGGGGGTTTCTCTCGCCACGGTATCCCGGGTACTGAACGAGGATCCCAGCCTGAGCGTCAAGGAAGAGACCAAGCAGCGGATCTTCGAGATTGCCGAACGGCTGGAGTACAAGACCAGCAGCGCCCGCAAGGGGGTACACAAGAGCAAGCTGCACTTTCTGGTGGTCTATGCCTATCCCCAGAGTACCGAGGTCAACGACCCTTACTATCTCGCCATCCGTTATGGTATCGAGACCCAGAGTGCCCGCCTCAATATCGAGCTGACTCATCTCTACAACTGTGGTGAAGGGCGCGAGCTGAGCGCCGTGGATGGCATTCTGGTGGTAGGCACCCTCACAGCCGAACGTCTCGTCCAGCTAAGGGCTTGTTCCAGCCAGCTGGTGTTTGTCGACTGCCGTTCACAAGGAGAGTTCGACTCGGTCGATGTGGATCTCGCCCTGATCAGCCAGCAAGTGGTGGATTATTTTATCGCTCAGGGACACCAGCGCATCGGTTATATCGGTGGCCAGGATGAGAATCCGGATCTGCGCGAACTGGCCTTCCGGGATTATGGTCAGCGGTTGGGGGTGGTGCAGGAGAGCGATCTCTATCGTGGGGACTTCTCCAGCGCTTCCGGCTACCAGTTGGCGAAGGAGATGCTGGCAGGGGATTGGCCCAAGGCGCTGTTCGTCGCCTCCGACTCCATCGCCATCGGTGTGCTGCGTGCCATTCATGAGAAGGGACTGGCGATTCCCCAGCAGATCGAGCTTATCAGCGTCAACGATATCCCGACCGCCAAGTTCACCTTCCCGCCGCTCTCTACGGTGCGGATCCACTCCGAGTTGATGGGCTCCCAGGGGGTCAATTTGCTGGTTGAGCGGCTGCGAGACGAGCGGGATATTCCCCTTCGGGTGCTGGTACCGAGCAAGTTGACCCTGCGTGGCACCACTCGCTGATTTTAGTAAAACATTCTGCTTTTTAGTCGCGCCATCTTGCGGTGGTGCGACTCCTCTCCCAAGTAAACTTATTTCCCATATCATCCCGTGACGTCATATCGTATTGTTTTATAGTTTATTTTATTGCAGTTCAGCCAACGGCTATCAACATCTATGCCACTCCTCCATATCTTGCTCTCCTTTATCTCCCGCTTCCGATCTCGCTCACAAAACCATCTGTTCATTGTGATCAGGTTAAAACTTTACCAATCCAAAGCTGATATTTAGTAAATGTTTATCTAGAGTTTACCCAGTTAACGTTGCCTTGTTCCGGGAGGACATGTGAATAACTGGGAAAACGTCCAATTCGTTGGTGAAAACAGGCTGGCCCCGCGTGCCTACTTCTTCTCTTATGCCGACCACGGGCTGGCGGCCACTATGCAGCGCGAGCTGAGCCGCCGTTTTCTGAGCCTTGGCGGCCAGTGGCAGTTCCACTACTTCGACCACCCCCTGCAGGTGCCGGAGGCCTTCTATCACAGCCCCATGAGCGAGTGGGGCCAGATCACCGTGCCCAACATGTGGCAGATGGAAGGACATGGTCAGCTGCAGTACACCGACGAAGGTTTTCCCTTCCCCATCGACGTGCCCTTCGTGCCGACCAACAACCCCACCGGCGCTTATCAGCGCAGCTTCATGCTGAGCCCGGCCTGGGACGGCGAGCAGGTGATCATCAAGTTTGACGGGGTGGAGACCTACTTCGAGGTCTATGTGAACGGCCACTACGTTGGCTTCAGCAAGGGCAGTCGTCTCACCGCCGAGTTCGATATCAGCGCCTACGCCAAGGTTGGCGAGAACCTGCTGTCGGTGCGGGTGATGCAGTGGGCTGACTCCACCTATATCGAAGATCAGGACATGTGGTGGATGGCGGGGATCTTCCGCGATGTCTATCTGGTGGGCAAACCGGCCGCCCATGTGCATGACTTCTTCATCCGCACCGCGCTGGCCGATGACAATCAGAGCGCTACCCTGAGCTGTGATATCCAGCTGGAAAATCTGGGGGCGCCCGTCCGTGATCACCGTCTGGTCTGGTCGCTCCTGGATCAGGGCAACGAGCTCGCCAGCGGTTTGCTCGATCATCTCGCCATCGACGGCAAGTGTGATTGCCGCTTCACGCTGGATCTGGCCAATCCCCATCTGTGGAGTGCCGAAGATCCTTACCTCTATCAGCTGCAACTCTCCCTCTACAACGGTCAGGGCGAGCTGCTGGAAGTGATCCCGCAGCGGGTCGGGGTGCGTGAAATCAAGGTCAAGGATGGCCTCTTCTACGTCAACGGCCACTACCTCAAGCTGCACGGTGTGAACCGTCACGACAACGACCACCTCAAGAGCCGCGCGGTCGGTATGGACCGTGTTGAGCGTGATATCGTGCTGATGAAGCAGCACAACCTCAACTCGGTGCGCACCGCCCACTACCCGAACGACCCGCGCTTCTATGAGCTGTGCGACCAGTACGGTCTGTTCGTGATGGCGGAGACCGACGTGGAGACCCACGGTTTTGCCAACGTCGGTGATCTCAGCCGCATCACCGACGACCCCTTCTGGGAGCCGGTGTTCGTGGATCGCATCGAGCGCCACGTGCACGCCCAGAAGAACCACCCCTCCATCATCATCTGGTCGCTCGGCAACGAGTCCGGCTACGGCTGCAACATCAGAGCCATGTACCAGCGCTGCAAGGCGATCGACCCGACCCGGCTGGTGCACTACGAAGAGGATCGCGATGCCGAGGTGGTAGATGTGGTGAGCACCATGTACTCCCGCGTCTCCCAGATGAACTGCTTCGGCGAGTTCCCGATGGCGAAGCCGCGTATTCTCTGCGAATACGCCCACGCCATGGGCAACGGCCCGGGTGGCCTGAGCGAATACCAGCAGGTGTTTGACCGTCATCCCCACATTCAGGGCCACTACATCTGGGAGTGGTGCGATCACGGCATTCTGGATCAGGACGAGCAGGGGCGCCCCGTCTACAAATACGGCGGCGACTACGGCGACTATCCCAACAACTACAACTTCTGCATGGATGGCCTCATCTATCCGGATCAGACCCCGGGGCCGGGCCTGCGTGAATACAAGCAGGTGATCTGCCCGGTCAAGGTGCGCGCGCTGGATCTGGCGAGCGGCAAGCTGGAAGTGGAAAACCGCTACTGGTTCTCCACTCTCGACGATATCCGCCTGCTGGTCGAGGTGAAGGCCGAGGGCGAGCTGCTGGCCAGCCAGCAAATCCGGTTGGAAGGGGTGGCTCCCGGTGCCATCACCGAGTTGCAACTCGAGCTGCCCACGCTCGATGGGCGGGAAACCTTCGTCCAGCTGCGGGTCATCAAGGCCACCGCCACCCGTTACAGCGCGGCGGAGCACCAGCTGGGCCAGTACCAGTTCCAGCTGAAAGAGTCGACTCGCCAGCTGCAGCCCTTTGCCAATCCCAACGCCACCCCGTTGCAGATTGCCGACGAACGGCTTGATCTGACCTTGAGCGGCAGCGGCTTCGCCCTGCGTTTCTCGCGCCTCGACGGCAAGCTGGTGAGCTGGCAGCAGGATGGTATCGAGCTCATCGAGCGCTCGCCGCGCCTCACCTTCTTCAAGCCGATGATCGACAACCACAAGCAGGAGTACGAGAGCCTGTGGCACCCGAACCACCTGCAGATCATGCAGGAGCACTTCCGCACTCTGAGCTGGCGTCAGCTGGGTGACGCGGTCGAGGTGACGGTGGAGAGTCTGATCGCGCCGCCGGTGTTCGACTTCGGCATGCGCTGCCGCTACGTCTACACCCTGAGCCCGAACGGTCAGCTGCATGTAGCGCTGTCCGGTCAGCCCTACGGCGGTTATGACGACATCATCCCCAAGATCGGCTTCGAGCTGGGCATTCGTCAGGATCTCGACCGGGTGCACTACTACGGCATGGGGCCGGGCGAAAACTATCAGGACAGCCGCCAGAGCAACTGGATCGACAGCTTCCAGAGCACAGTCAGCGAGATGTGGGAGCACTACCCCTTCCCGCAGGACAACGGCAACCGCCAGCAGGTACGCTGGGCGACCCTGACCAACCGTCACGGTGCCGGTCTCTACGTGCGACCCGATGCCCCCATCAACCTGAGTGTCTGGCCCTACAGCTGGGAGCATATCCACGCGGCGCAGCACATCAACGAGCTGGAACCGAGTGGCTATCTCACTCTCAACCTGGATCACAAGGTGCTGGGGCTCGGCTCCAACTCCTGGGGCTCCGAGGTGCTGGACTCCTGGCGGGTGCGCTTCGAGCCATTCAGCTTCGGCCTGACCCTGCTGCCCATCGCCCGTGGCAACCTCAATCCGGCTGCGCTGGCCGGGCTCGATCTCACCATCAACGGCGGGAGGAACCTCGCATGATCACCCTGGACAACCTGACCCTGTTCAAAAACATCTACCGGGAGGGCAAGAAGTGGGGCCGCTGCGTGGAGGCCATCAACAACCTGGCCAACCTCAAGCCCGGCATCTGCCACTCCATCGGTGACTCTCTCACCTACCGCTTGCAGGAGGGGGCCAGCCCGGCCACCTCACTGTTCGAGGGGCAGCGTCGCTACTTCGACGTCCACTACTACCTGGAAGGGGCAGAGACGGTGGAGTGGGCCCCCAAGTCGGATCTGCGGGTCGAGCAGGCTTATGACGACACCACAGACCGCGAGTGGCTGGCCGGCGAGGTGCGTGAGCGCCAGCAGGTGGGCAAGGGTCAGGTGGTGATCTTCGAGAACGACGAGGCTTACCGGTTTGTCGGTGATGCACTGGTGCGCAAGCTGATCATCAAGGTCACCGTCGAAGGCGGCTACTTCAAGAACAAATAACAAGCCGCTAGTTCTGCACTGACAAAGCCGAAAGGGCGGGGCTCACCCTACAAATCATGCCCCGCTCTTTCGCTGCAATAACTACAGGTCTGGAGATGCACCATGTCTGATTCCAAACGCAATACGATCGGCAAGTTTGGTCTGCTGTCGCTTACCTTCGCGGCGGTATTCAGCTTCAACAACGTCATCAACAACAACATCGAGATCGGTCTGGCCTCGGCCCCGATGTTCTTTCTGGCCACCATTTTTTACTTCATTCCGTTCTGTCTGATCATTGCGGAATTTGTGTCACTGAACAAAAACTCCGAAGCGGGGGTGTATGCCTGGGTGAAGAGCTCCCTCGGCGGTCGCTGGGCCTTTATCTCCGCCTACACCTACTGGTTCGTGAACCTCTTCTTCTTCACCTCGCTGTTGCCGCGGGTCATCGCCTACGCCTCCTATGCCTTCCTCGGCTACGAATACATTCTCACCCCGGTGGCGACCACGGCATTGAGCATGGTGCTGTTTGCCTTTGCCACCTACGTCTCCACCAACGGCGCCAAGATGCTGGGCCCTATCACTTCGGTGACCTCGTCCCTGATGCTGCTGTTGACCCTCTCCTACATCCTGCTGGCAGGTGCGGCACTGGTGGGCGGCGTGCAGCCAGCCGACCCCATCACGGTCGAGGCCATGGTCCCCGATTTCAGCTGGGCCTTCCTCGGCATCACCACCTGGATCTTTATGGCGGCCGGTGGCGCCGAGTCGGTGGCGGTCTACGTCAATGACGTGAAGGGCGGCTCCAAATCCTTCGTGAAAGTGATCATCGTCGCCGGGATCTTTATCGGCGTGCTCTACTCCATCGCATCGCTGTTGATCAACGTGTTCGTCCACAGCGACACCCTGAAATATACCGGCGGCTCGGTGCAGGTGTTTGAGGGGCTGGCAGCCCATTTCGGCTTGCCGGAGATCCTGATGAACCGCTTTGTCGGGCTGGTCTCCTTCACCGCCATGTTCGGCTCCCTGCTGATGTGGACCGCGACCCCGGTGAAAATCTTCTTCTCCGAGATCCCGGCCGGCATCTTCGGCAAGAAAACCGTCGAGCTGAACGAGAACGGCGTACCCGCCCGCGCTGCCTGGATCCAGTACCTCATAGTGCTGCCGCTGATGGTGATCCCGACCCTGGGCTCCAACACAGCGCAGGATCTGATGAACACCGTCATCAACATGACCGCCGCCGCCTCCATGCTGCCGCCGCTGTTCATCATGCTGGCCTACCTCAATCTGCGTCTGAAGCTCGACTACCTGCCGCGGGAGTTCAAGATGGGTTCGCGCACCACCGGCATCGCCGTGGTGTCGGTACTGATCGCCATCTTCTCGGTGGGCTTCCTCGCCTCCACCTTCCCGACCGGCGCCGACATCATGACCATCATCTTCTACAACGTCGGCGGGATCGTGATTTTCCTCGGCTTCGCCTGGTGGAAATACAACAGATACGAGGCCTCCCTCAGCGCCGAGGCGCGTGCCAAAGAGGCCCAGCCGACAGCGCAGGTTGCCATGCAGACGCCATAGGCACTGCAGTGAATCCGAATAAAACCGGGTGGCCGTTGGCCACCCGCAAACCGTTGAACCAGAAAAGGAAAAGAGCATGAGCGAGACGATCGAGTTTGCCGAATTCAAACGGGTCGAGATGAAGGTGGGCAAGGTGCTGGAGGTGGTGCGCCACCCCGGGGCCGACAAACTCTACATCGTCCAGATCGACGTGGGGGGCGAGCGACCGCTGCAGACCGTCACCAGTCTGGTGCCTTACTACAGCGAAGAGGAGCTGATGGGCAGCGAGGTGGTGGTGCTGACCAACCTCAAGCCCACCAGAATGCGCGGCGAGCGTTCCGAGTGCATGTTGCTCTGCGCCGAGATCCCGGACGAGAGCCAGAGCGTGCTGTTGCAGCCGCGGGTGCCGATGGCGCCGGGCACTCCGATCGTCTGACTGGTATTGCGAGCCGGTGCGGGAGACGGCACCGGTTCACCAACGAGGCCGTCCACGCGGCCCGATCATAACAAGAGAGTAAAGGGCGGGGCCGACAGACCCTTGCCAAACACATCACAGAGTCACAGCGTTACCCGCAGGGAGCGCGAGTCCACTGGAGGACACCATGTCTGAATCCGTACGCGGCACCATAGGCAAGTTTGCCCTGTTGTCGATGACCTTTGCCGCCGTGTTCAACGTGCGCAACATCGTCAACAACAACATCGAGCTGGGGCTCAGCTCCGCCCCCATCTTCCTGCTGGCGACCCTCGTCTACTTCATCCCGTTCGTCTTCATCATCGCCGAGTTCGTTTCGGCCAACAAAAACTCCGAGTCGGGGATGTACGACTGGCTTAAAAAACCGCTCGGCACCCGGATGGCCTATCTGGGTTCGTTTCTCTACTGGTTCGTGAACCTGTTCTGGTTTGTCTCCCTGCTGCCCAACGTCATCGCCTACGCCTCCTACGCCATGCTGGGCTATGAGTACAGCTTCTCGCCAATGGTCACCTCGATCATCTCCATCGTGCTGTTTGCGGCGGCGACCCACATCTCCACCAAGGGGGCGAGCTGGCTCGGCAAGATTGCCGAGATCGTGGCCTACGGTGTGTTTGCCCTGTTCGCCATCTATGTGCTGGGCGCCCTGATGGCCCTGAGTGGCGATCATGTGCCGGCCCAGCCCATCACGCTGGAGGCGATGACTCCCACAGTCAACTGGGCAACGCTGGGTATCATGTGCTGGATCTTCCAGGCGGCGGGCGGTGCCGAGACCGCAGCGGCCTACCTCAATGATGTCAAGGGCGGCCAGAAGTCCTTTATCAAGGTGATCATCAGTGCGGGTATCGTCATCGGTGCCATGTATGCGGTCGGTTCCCTTTTGGTGAACGTGTTCGTGCCGCGCGAGAGCCTCACCTATGCCGGCGGCATGGTGGAGATCTTCACTGGCATGGCCCAGTACTTCGGGCTTTCCGAGGCGCTGGTGGGCCGCTTCGTCGGCGTGGTGCTGTTTATCGCCATGTTTGGTTCCATGATGATGTGGACCTCGGCGCCGGTGAAGATCCACTTCTCCGAGATCCCGCAGGGGGTTTACGGCGAGAAGACCACCCAGCTCAACGAGCACGGCGTGCCGGTGCGCGCCGCCTGGTGGCAGTTTACCTTTGTGTTCGTGATGCTGGTGGTCAACGGCTTCGGTTCCGAGTCGGTGCAGCAGATGATGAACACCGCCATCAACCTCACCGCCGGCACCGCCATGTTGCCGCCGATCTTCATCATGGTGGCCTACTTCGTGTTCCGCTGGAAACATGACGATACCCCCCGTGACTTCCGCATGGGGTCGCGCAAGTTCGGGATGTGCGTAGTGTCGGTGCTGATCGCCATCTTCGTGGTGAGCATGAGCGCCTCCGCCTTCCCGGCCGGGGTGGATCTGGTGCGCGCCTTCTTCATCAACGTCTTTATGACAGCGGTCTTCTCGGCGCTGGCCTACTGGTGGATCTCCCGCTTCGAGAAGCGGCAGGCTCGCAAGCTCGCCGGCAATGAGAAGAAAACCGGCAACGGCAAGCTGGCCAGCCAGCACTGATCGGCAGAACGAAAAAGCGAGACGGACGGCCTTGGTCGCCCGTTTTTTATCCATTTAGCCGCGGTTTGGCGCTATCTGGCTGCGGGTCAGCAACTTCCGCTATTCGACAAAGCAAAGGCGTTAAGCATTGATGAACAATTAACCGCTGCACAACGTTGCGCCTCTCCGTTATCGGGGTAAGCTGGAGATTCGTTTTAGCGGGAGGTGCCAGACATCTCCCGCTCTGTTTCTTGTCCTCCCCAATCCTGACTGTCGCCATGGCTGCAGGATGCCCTTCTGATGGAGACCTTTCGTGCGTCTGGATCCCTTTACTGTTGTGCTGATTACGGTGGTCACTCTGGCCTCCCTATTTCCCTGCGAGGGGCAGGTGGCTGTCTGGTTCGGTCTGCTGACCAAGCTGGCGGTGGCGCTCCTGTTCTTCATGCATGGCGCCAAGCTGTCGCGCCAGAACCTGCTGGCAGGTCTCGGTCACTGGCGGCTTCATCTGGTGGTGATGCTCAGCACCTTCGTGCTCTTTCCGCTGCTCGGGCTGCTGCTCACCCCGCTGGTGCCGAGCTGGCTGAGCCCGGCCATCTACCTTGGCTTCCTCTATCTCTGCGCTCTGCCTGCCACCGTGCAGTCGGCTATCGCCTTTACCTCCATGGCTGGCGGCAATGTGTCGGCGGCGGTGTGCAGCGCCTCGGCCTCCAGCATCCTCGGTATCTTTCTCTCGCCGGTGCTGGTGGGGATGATGATCCACGTACAGGGGGAGGGGATCGACACCTGGCACTCCATCCAGTCCATCATGATGCAGCTGATGCTGCCGTTCGTGGTGGGCCACCTGTCGCGTCCACTCATCGGTCGCTGGGTCGACAGCCATCGTCCGCTCATCGGCAAGCTGGATCAGAGCTCCATCCTGCTGGTGGTCTATGTCGCCTTCAGCGAGGCGGTGGTGCAGGGGATTTGGCATCAAGTAGGTTGGTACGATCTGGCCAGTATCGTGCTGCTGAGCTGCGTCTTGCTGGCGCTGGTGCTCTGCTGGAACGTCTGGATCAGTCGTCGCCTCGGCTTCGACAAGGCGGACGAGATCACCATCGTCTTCTGCGGCTCCAAGAAGAGCCTCGCCAACGGGGTGCCGATGGCCAACGTCATGTTCCCGGCCGCAAGCGTCGGGGTGATGGTGCTCCCGCTGATGATCTTCCACCAGATCCAGCTGATGGTCTGCGCCGTGCTGGCACGCCGCTATCACGAGCAGGGGCATTGATACTCGCGCCGTTTTGATTGCCATAACAAGAGGGAGGCCCGTTGGCCTCCCTCTTTTCATCTGAATGCCGCTCGGCGGATTAGCGTTTGCGCCAGACGGTGAGCTGCGCCACCGTGTGCTGGTATTTGCGGGCGGTCTCGCGGATGACGAAGGGCACATCCCGGGGCGGGCAGTGCTCCTCGAACTCCGCCGCCAGCAGCCGTTGCAGCGCCTGATAGGTGGTGAGCGCCTCGCCGTTTTCGCGAATGCCGCCGAGCCAGTTGGCGGGCGGGGTATATTCCGCCAGCCAGGTATAGGGGCTGGTGAGCACCAGCAGGCCACCGCTGCGCAGCCGGGGGGCGATATCCCGCAGGAAGCGGGCGGGCTCCCGCAGCCGATCGATGAGGTTGGAGGCGAGCACCAGATCGTAGTGGTCATATTTGGGCTTGAGGTTGCAGGCATCCCCCTGACTGAAGTGGATGCGCTCCGCCTGGCTCGCCCCCAGCCCGTGGCTCGACAGGCGTGCCTCGCAATACTCCACCAGTTCACCCTCCAGCGGAATGGCGTAGCGGAAACTGTCCTGGCTGGCGAGGGCCAGCGCCACATCGATGAAGCGGGCCGAGTAGTCCACCCCGTCCACATGCTGGAAGTGGCGGGCCAGTTCGAAGCTGGCGCGGCCGGTGGCACAGCCGATATCCAGCGCCCGCTGGTGGTTGCTGCACAGCTCGCCAGCAAGATCCGCAAGCGTCTTGGCGTAGTTGGCTACCCCGAAGTGGCTCGGGCCGTACTGGAAGTCGAGGTACTGAGCGACCAGCGTGTCGGTTTCATAGGGATTCACGATAACGGGTTCCTGATAACGGGAGACCAGATAGCGGAAACCCGCATGCTGGAAGAAGTGACGCCGGAAGGCGTAACGGGATGATTTGAGCGCTTCGTTACCCGTGCTGATCCAGCTGCCGCCCTTGATCAGGGTGTGCTTGCCATCAAAGGTGGGGGTGGAGAAGTCGTCGTAGAGCGGGTGGATTTTAAAGCCGTCGAAGCCATCGATGGCGGTGCTGGTCCACTGCCAGACATTGCCCACCAGATCGAAGAACTCCCCTTGCGGGCAGGCATCCACCGGGCAGGAGGAGGCGAAACGTGCCAGATTGATATTGCCGGGGGCCTCCGTCCAGCCCGGCTGATCGCCGGATAGCTGCTCGCGCAGTAGCATCCACTCTGCCTCGCTCGGCAGCTGGATGGGGAGTCCGGTCCGGGCCGCCTGCCAGCGACAGAAGGCAGCCGCCTCCAGCTGATTCACCTCCACCGGCCAGTCCCATGGCATGGCGACCTGCTCGGTCATCAGCCGCAGCTGCAACTGCTCGGGTTCGGCGGGGTCGCCGACCCAGAAGGTGGGCATCTGCGCCTTGGCGTACTGGCACCAGCCCCATCCCTCCTCATCCCACCACTGTTGCTGGCCGTAGCCGCCCGCCTGTACGAAGGCGAGGTACTCGGCATTGCTCACCAGCATGCGGCTGGCCTGAAACGGGGCCAGCTCGATATGGCGCTCGCCATATTCGTTGTCCCAGCCGTAGGTGGCGTCCTGCTTGCCAAGGCGCACCTTGCCGCCGGCCACCGGCAGCAGGCTGTTGGCGGGCACCTGGTCAATGCGGTGGCGGGCTTCAGTGCAGGCGGGCCAATAAGGCTGCGGCCGCACCCAGGCGAGCGGCAACTGGCGGATCAACACGCTGGAGGTCTCGAGGTGGATGCGCTCGTGCTCTATCCCCATCAGGATCACCCAGGCAGGGCTCTGCCAGTCGATGGGCAGGGTGAGCGGCATCTGGCGAATAAAATCGCACACCAGCGAACGAACTTTGGCCCGATAGCTGCGCAGCTCGCTGACCTTGGGCCAGTCGTAGTGGGTCTCGTCCAGATCATCCCAGCTCATCTCGTCCACCCCGATGGCGACCATGGCCTCGATGCGGGCATCCAGCCGCTGGTCGATCAGGCGCGCCGCCAGCAGTTTATTGATGAAGAAGGCGGCGGTGTGGCCGTAGTAGAAGATGAGCGGATGGCGCAGCGGGATCGCCTTGTTGAACCAGGCGCGCTCATCGGTCAGACAGTCGAACAGCGAGTCGTAGAGATCGAAGGTCTGACAGAAGTAGGTGAGCAGCTCGCGCCGTTTCTGCTCGGGATCGCTGCCGGTCAGCAACGGGGTGCGAGTCGGCTCCGGCAGACCGGTGGCAGTGGAATAGAGAGGGCTTGCTTGGGTCACGCTCTGACTCCTTGTTGGCAGTGAAGACTGACAAGACAGTGGTAATGACATTACCGCAATGGAGAGCTTGGTACGCACGAAGTACCACTATTGGCTCAACAGGCCGGCAGGGCAATTAAAAACTTCCACGGCCTGTCAGCATAGTGACCGGCAGGACGACCCGCCAATCAGCCACAATTATATCCGTTCGAGAATGGTTATTTTCACCAAAATATGGTCTAAATGACTCTCTAAATTCTTCGTTCTGTTCTGGGCGAAACAGTTATTTTCTTTTGAATCATAATGTTAGTTTTTGGCTCGCGCTTTGCAGAGCATGAAAGCCAAGTGGCCCGGGATGGCCAACACATAAGGAGGAGAGTAGTGATGAAATGGATGATGGTTGTCATGTTGATGGCAGGGCTCAGTGGTTGTAACTGGCTGGATCAGACCAGAGTGACCGGAACGGGGGCTGTGGTCGAGCGCCAGCAGGCGCTCGGTGACGGGGTGACCCGTGTGCTGGCGGGGGTGCCTGCCACCCTCCATCTGGTCGCGGGGGAGCCGCGCGATATCCTGATCAAGGGGCAGGAGAACCTGCTGCCCTATCTGGTGCTGACCGAGAGCGGCGACAAGCTGGAGATCGAGGTGAAGGAGGGTTACCGGCTCGATCCTACCGAGCCGCTGGAGCTGACCATCACCTTGCCGGTGCTGAACGAACTGGCATTGGCCGGGACCGGCAACGGCGATCTGAGCGGCTTCAAGGGGGATTCGCTGGTGCTGTCGGTGGCCGGTACCGGTGACATCGTCGCCAGTCAGCTGGAGCTGAAACGGCTGGAAGGGAATATCGTAGGCACCGGCAGTCTGGAGCTGGGCAGCGGTTCGGCACAGGCCATCGAGCTGAACATTGCCGGATCTGGCGATGTGCTCGGGAGCGGGATGCACGGCAACGAGGTAGAGGTCAATATCGCCGGCAGCGGTGATGTGGCGGTGCGGGCGCAGGAGACGCTGAAAGTCGGCATCGCCGGTTCAGGCAACATCGCCTACTGGGGCGATCCCAAGGTGGAGCAGCAGATCGCAGGCTCCGGTGGAGTGACCCGAGCGGGCAGTTGATATCAACCGATCACCCCAACTGAAACAGGCCCGCAACGGGCCTGTTTTGATCAGAGGTGGCGGGCGTGAAAGCGCAGGTGCGCCTCGATAAAGCTCGCCACGAAGTAGTAGCTGTGGTCATAGCCCTCGTGGCGGTTGAGCTCCAGCGGCCACCCCTTGCTGGCGGCCACCTCGGCCAGCGCATCGATATGCAACTGCTCGGCGAGGAAGGGATCATCCAGCCCCACATCTACTAGGGTGGGCAGCGGCGTGACCGGCTGGTGGCGCAGCAGCTGGCAGGCATCCCACTCCTGCCACAGCAGAGGATTGCTGCCGAGGTAGGCGCCGAGCGCCTTCTGGCCCCAGGGGCTGCGGCTAGGGTGGCAGATCGGGCTGAACGCCGAGACCGAGCGGTAGCGACCCGGCTCCCGCAGCGCGGCGATCAGCGCACCATGACCGCCCATGGAGTGGCCGCTGATGGCGCGGCGGGTCGAGACCGGGAAGTGGGTCTCTATCAAGTCAGGCAGTTCGCGGGTGACGTAGTCATACATCTGGTAGTGCGCCTGCCAGGGGCTCTGGCTGGAATTGACGTAAAAGCCAGCTCCCATGCCGAGGTCATAACTGGGGTCGTCCGCTACGCCGTCACCGCGGGGGCTGGTGTCCGGCGCCACCAGTGCTATGCCCAGCTCGGCGGCGATACGCTGGGCACCCGCCTTCTGCATAAAGTTCTCATCGGTGCAGGTGAGGCCACTGAGCCAGTAGAGCACCGGCACTTTCTGGCCGGTGAGGGCCTGAGGCGGCAGATAGATGGCAAAATTCATCTCGCAGCCGAGCACGCTGGCGTTGTGGCGATAGCGCTTGTGCCAGCCGCCGAAGCTCTTGTTGCTGCTGATAATCTCCAGATTCATCGAAGGACTCCTGCACCCCGCCCACGATGGCGGGCGGGGTGATCATGCTCAGTAGTGGATGACGGTGCGGATGCTCTTGCCTTCATGCATCAGATCGAACGCCTCGTTGATCTGCTCAAGCCCCATGGTGTGGGTGATGAAGTCGTCCAGCT
The DNA here is from genome assembly GCF_049174455.1 of Aeromonas sp. 601027. Classification (NCBI taxonomy): domain Bacteria; kingdom Pseudomonadati; phylum Pseudomonadota; class Gammaproteobacteria; order Aeromonadales; family Aeromonadaceae; genus Aeromonas; species Aeromonas sp. 601027. Next base: position 14,235 of record NZ_JAAKTN010000012.1, read on the forward strand.
TGAACTCGCCCTGCATGTAGCGCTGCACGTAGCTCGGCAGTTCGCTGCGACCACGCACGCCGCCGAAGGCGCTGCCGCGCCAGACCCGGCCGGTGACCAGCTGGAACGGGCGGGTGCTGATCTCCTGGCCGGCGCCGGCCACGCCGATGATGACCGACTCGCCCCAGCCTTTGTGGCAGCACTCCAGCGCCGCGCGCATCACCTTGACGTTGCCGATGCACTCGAACGAGAAGTCGACGCCGCCGTCGGTGAGCTCGACGATCACCTCCTGGATGGGCTTGTCATAGTCGTTCGGGTTGATGCAGTCGGTGGCGCCCAGCTTGCGGGCCAGCTCGAACTTGCTCTCGTTGATGTCGATGGCGATGATGCGGCCGGCCTTGGCCAGGCGAGCCCCGATCACGGCGGAGAGGCCAATGCCGCCCAGCCCGAAGATGGCGACGCTCTCACCCTCTTTCACCTTGGCGGTGTTCATCACGGCGCCGATGCCGGTGGTGACGCCGCAGCCGAGCAAACAGACCTCTTCCAGCGGGGCGGCCGGGTCCACCTTGGCGATGGAAATCTCCGGCAGTACCGTGTATTCGCTGAAGGTGGAGGTGCCCATGTAGTGATAGATGGGCTGGCCATCCTTGGAGAAGCGGGTGGTGCCGTCCGGCATCAGCCCCTTGCCCTGGGTGGCGCGGATCTTCTGGCACAGGTTGGTCTTGCCGGATTTGCAGAATTTGCACTCGCCGCACTCGGGGGTGTAGAGCGGGATCACGTGATCGCCCACCTTGACGCTGGTGACGCCCTCGCCGACGGATTCGACGATGCCGCCCCCCTCGTGACCGAGGATGCAGGGGAAGACCCCTTCCGGATCTTCACCTGAGAGGGTGAAGGCATCGGTGTGGCAGACGCCGGTGGCGACGATGCGCACCCGCACTTCGCCCGTCTGGGGCGGCATGACCTCGATCTCTTCGATGGAGAGGGGCTGGCCCGGGCCCCAGGCGATGGCGGCCTTACACTTGATGCTTTGAACCTGTGCCATGACGGATGTCCTTATTGTTGAGCAGGGTGAGGTGAATGGGTTCGGACATCCAGTGTAGTTTCCCGCTTATTTGGTGATAATAAGGCGAAATCTGAAATCACTTTTACACATAGGTAATAATGTTCGGCTGGGAAGGGATCTGTGAATTTGTCAGCGTGGCGGAGCAGGGGGGCTTTACCCCGGCGGCGCGCAAGCTGGGGGTGTCGGTGGCGCAAGTGAGCCGGCAGGTGGCACAGCTGGAGGATCGGCTGCAGGCCAAGCTGCTGCTGCGCACCACCCGTCAGGTGCGGCTCACCGAGCTCGGCGAGATTTATTATCGCCACTGTCGCCAGCTGCTGGACAACCTCTATGAGGCGGAGCTGGCGGTGGGGCGCCATCAGGCGGTGCCGCAGGGCACCCTGCGCATCACGGCCCCGGTCTCCTACGGCGAGAGCCGCATCGCCCCGCTGGTGAACGACTTCATGGTGCGCTTCCCCCAGCTGGAGGTGACCCTCAACCTCACCAACCAGCTGCTGGATCTGGTACACGAGGGCTACGATCTGGCGCTGCGGCTCGGTCATCTCAAGGACTCCAGCCTGGTGGCGCGCAAGCTGGCGCAGCGGGTGCCCTATGTGTGCGCCTCGCCGGCCTATACCGCCCGCCACGGCATGCCCAACAGCCTCTCCGAACTCACCCGCCACACCTGCCTGGTGGGCAACAGCGACGAGTGGCACTTCACCCTGGATGGCCGTCCCCACAGCGTGCGGGTGCACGGCCTGCTGCACTGCAACAGCGGTCACGCCCTGCTGGATGCGGCGCTCAAGGGGATCGGCATCATCCAGCTGCCGGACTACTACGTCAGCGACCACCTGGCCCGGGGCGAGCTTATCGAGCTGCTGCCGGAGCTGCGGGCGCCGGCGGAGGGGATCTGGGCCCTCTATCCCCACAACCGCCACTTATCTCCCAAGGTGCGGCTGCTGGTGGACTATCTGGCCGAACGGCTGAGCGACCCTCACCAACCGGCGCTGGTGATGCCGATAGGCTAGGGTGTTCCCCGCCTGTTGACTCACTGGCGGCGGGCGACAGGTGCGATGGCCTGAAAATAAAAGAGCCCTTGAGGAATCAAGGGCTCTTTTGCAGGTAGCAACCGGATGGTCAGTGACCCATTACTCGATATTCTGGATCTGCTCGCGCATCTGCTCGATGAGGACTTTCAGCTCGACGGCGGACTGGGTCACTTCGGCATTGATGGACTTGGAGCCCAAGGTGTTCGACTCGCGGTTGAACTCCTGCATCATAAAGTCGAGACGACGACCGCAGGCGCCACCCTTCTTCATGATCTTGTTGGTTTCGCTGATGTGCATCTCCAGACGATCCAGCTCTTCGGCCACGTCGATCTTCTGGGCCAGCAGCACGATCTCCTGCTCGATGCGGGCCGGATCCAGCTCCACCTTGGCTTCGGCCAGACGGTCGGTGAGCTTCTGGCGCTGCCACTCGATGATCTGCGGCAGGTGGACGCGCACCTTCTTCACTTCCACCTGAATACCGGCCAGACGCTGTTCGATCAGCGCCTTGAGGTTGGCCCCTTCGCTGGCGCGGGAGGCGAGGAAATCTTCCATGGTCTGGTCAAACCCGCCGAGCAGCTCGGAGGCAACCGCGTCCATGTCCTGTTCGGCGGCAGCCATGACGCCCGGCCAACGCAGTACGTCGACCGGGTTGAGCTGGCCCTGGCCTGCTTCTTTCATTACCCAGTTGGCGCTGTCGATGATCAGCTTGGCCAGCTCTTCATTGATATGGAGTTGGCTGGCAGCGGCCTGAGCGGCTTCAAAACGCAGGTTGCACTCCACCTTGCCGCGCTGCAGCTTGGCGCGGAAACGCTCACGCAGTACCGGCTCCAGGCTGCGCAGTTGCTCCGGCAGGCGAATGTAGGTTTCCAGATAGCGCTGGTTTACCGAACGAATTTCCCAAACGGCTGTGCCCCAGTCGCCCTTGAATTCCTTGCGGGCGTAGGCGGTCATGCTGTGAATCATTGATTGTTCCGGGCTTGATGAAGTGTGGCGGGATTATACCCAGCTGGGGGCAGGGCGTCAGCCGAAGTGTTGGTTTTAGCGGCTGATATTTGGGGCGGGATCACTTATAATCCCCCGCCAATTTGAGCCAGCCCAGAGGTCCGTTCCATGTCACGTCCAAGCGATCGCAGTGCCGCGCAACTTCGCCCAGTTACCATTACCCGCAATTTCACCAAACATGCAGAAGGCTCAGTGCTGGTGGAGTTCGGTAACACTCGCGTGCTCTGCACCGCCAGCGTTGACACCAGCGTGCCGCGCTTCCTGAAAGGGAAGAATCAGGGCTGGGTAACTGCCGAATACGGCATGCTGCCGCGCTCCACCCACTCCCGGATGAACCGCGAAGCGGCCTCCGGCAAGCAGAGTGGCCGCACTCTGGAGATCTCCCGTCTGATCGCCCGCTCCCTGCGCGCGGCGGTAGACCTGACTGCGCTGGGCGAGCACTCCATCACAGTTGACTGTGACGTGCTGCAAGCCGATGGCGGCACCCGCACCGCTTCCATTACCGGTGCCTGCGTGGCGCTGGTGGATGCGCTGAACTGGATGGTCGAGAAGGGCATGATCAAGCAGAGCCCGCTCAAGCAGATGATCGCCGCCGTCTCCGTCGGTATGTATCAGGGTGAAGCCATCTGCGATCTGGAGTACATCGAAGACTCCGCCGCCGAGACCGACATGAACGTGGTGATGACCGAAGATGGTCGCATCATCGAGGTGCAGGGCACCGCGGAGGCCGAGCCCTTCACCCATGAGGAGCTGCTGGAGATGCTGGCGCTCGCCAAGGGCGGCATCGCCGACATCATTGCGCTGCAGAAGCAGTCGCTCTCCTGATACCAGGACCTGTTGATGTTTCGGCACAAGTCGCGTTGCAGTGTCAAAGGATGCCAGGCTAGGCGCAGGATGCCGCCAATGGTTATTCCCTTGGCAAGTCCTGCAACAACGCATGGCATCCTTTGCCACGCAACCCGTAGGGACGGGTCTGTTTTTGTGCATAACGTCGTTATTCGATGCCTCGTTTGGATTACCAAACTTCGCATCTCATGCCTAGTTCTGCGCAAAAACCGACTCCGTCGCGGCTGTGACGAAGCGTCAACAGATCCTGCAAACGCGGCATTGACCGCGTTTTTTTATACCCCCACACAAGACAACGACAAGCCAAGCAAGGAGCCAGAATGAAAGCCTACCAGCGTCAATTTATCGAGTTCGCCCTGGAGAAACAGGTCCTCAAATTCGGTGAATTTACCCTGAAATCCGGTCGTAAAAGCCCCTACTTCTTCAACGCCGGTCTGTTCAACAGCGGCCGCGATCTGGCCCGTCTCGGCCGCTTCTATGCCGCCGCTCTGATGGATGCCGGTATCGAGTTTGATGTGCTGTTTGGCCCGGCCTACAAGGGGATCCCCATCGCCTCCGCTACCGCCGTGCAGCTGGTGGAGCAGCACGATGTGGACGTGCCCTGGTGCTTCAACCGCAAGGAGGCCAAGGATCACGGCGAGGGCGGCAATCTGGTGGGCAGCCCGCTCAAGGGGCGCGTCATGCTGGTGGACGACGTCATCACCGCCGGCACTGCCATCCGCGAATCCATGGATCTGATCCAGGCCAACGGCGCCTCGCTGGCTGGCGTACTGATCGCGCTGGACCGTCAGGAGAAGGGCAAGGGCGAGCTCTCCGCCATTCAGGAGGTGGAGCGTGACTACGGCGCCCACATCATCGCCATCATTCAGATGAGCGACCTGATTGCCTATCTGGAAGAGAAGCAGGCCGAGCAGCCGGATCTGGCGGCGCAACTGGCTGCCATGAAGGCTTACCGCGCCCAGTACGGTATCTGAGTCGCAGTTCACACCGCACAATAGTTGAAGGCGGCGCCCGTTGGCTCTCTGGCAGCAAACGGGCGCCGTTTTTTTCATCTGCAAAAAGTGGATCATGTGGCTTGAGTTTACCCTTACAGTAAAGGTTAGGGTTTGCCAGTCGGCGTTTTGTGGTGCCGACGGGTTCCGGGGAGGAACAACATGACCACTCATCTTCAATCACCCATTCATCTGCAATTGCCGCTCAGCGGCATGAGCTGCGCCAACTGCGCAGGCCGCATCGCAGCCAGTCTCAACAAACTCGACGGGGTATCGGCCACCGTCAACTTCGCGCTGGAGCAGGCTGCCATCGAGCTGGCCAGCCCCGATCGCCTGCCTGCGGTGCTCGACAGCATCAAGAGTCAGGGTTACGACTACGGCAGCGAGACCATCCAGTTTCAAATCACCGGCATGACCTGTGCCGGTTGCTCGGCTCGGCTGAACAAGATGCTGGCCGCGCTGCCCGGCGTTATCTCGGCCGAGGTCAACTTCTCCATCGAACAGGCCCGCATCGTGCTGGTGCCGGGCGCCCAGAGCCCCGCCGCCCTGCGTGAACATATAGAAGCATTCGGCTTTGGCGCCAAACTGGCACAAGGTTCGGCCAGCGGCCGCCGCCAACAGTTGCTGGAGCGGGAAGCGCAGGAAGCCGCCACAGCCCGTCAGGCGCAGACCCGGGTCATCATCTCGGCGCTGCTGACTCTGCCGCTGCTGGTGGGGATGCTGGCCATGGCCGGACTGTTCCCCTGGCATCTACCCGCCTGGCTGGAGCTGGTGCTCGCCACCCCGGTGCAGTTCTGGATCGGGGCCCGTTTCTATCGCGGCGCCTGGCTCGCCATCAAGAACCGCGCAGCCAATATGGATGTGCTGGTGGCCACCGGCACCAGTGCGGCCTACTTCTACAGCCTCTATCTGTTGTTGACGCTGGGGATGGCCGCCAGCGGCAAGCTCTATTTCGAGGCAAGCGCCATCATCATTACCCTGATCTCCCTCGGCAAGTTGCTGGAGGCTCGGGCCAGACGCAGCACTCAGTCCGCTATTCGCGAACTGATGGCGCTGCGGCCGGAAACCGCCACCGTCTGGCGTGGTGAGAGCTGGCAGAGCGTCGCCATCGACGAGGTGCTGCGCGGCGATCGGCTGCGGGTGCTGGTGGGTGAGCGGGTGCCGGTGGATGGCAAAATCGTGAGCGGCGCCAGCGAGCTGGACGAGTCGATCCTCACCGGCGAGAGCCTGCCGGTGCCGCGCGGCGAGGGCGACAAGGTGCTGGGCGGTGCCATCAACCGCTCCGGCGTGCTGGAGATCGAAGCCACTACCGTGGGGGAGGATTCCAGCCTCAGCAAGATCATCGCCCTGGTGGAGAGCGCCCAGATGGGCAAGGCCCCGCTACAACAGCTGGTGGACAAGGTCTCTGCCGTGTTCGTGCCGGTGGTGATGGCCATCGCCCTGTTCACTCTGTTGGTGTGGTATGCCATCAGCAACGACTTCGGTCAGGCGCTGCTGGCGGCGGTAGCGGTGTTGGTGATCGCCTGTCCCTGTGCGCTGGGACTGGCCACGCCGGCTGCCATCGTCACCGGTACCGGAGTGGCGGCGCGCCACGGCATTCTGATCAAGGATGTGGATACCCTGCAAAAGGCTCACGCCATCAAGGCGCTCATCTTCGACAAGACCGGCACCCTGACTCAGGGGCGGCCTGTGCTGGCCAGCTGGAGCGGCACAGCCGAGCAGCTTCGTCTCGCCGCCGCCCTGCAGCAGGCGAGCGAACATCCGCTGGCGCTGGCCATGCGCGAGGCGGTCGGCAAGGAGGCTATACTGCCCCAGCCGGAGGCGGTCGAGGTGCGGGTCGGTGCCGGTATTGTCGGTCAGGTGGCGGGCCACAGGGTCGCCATCGGCAATCGTTCTCTGCTGGCCCAGCTCGGCATTGAGGTGCCACAACAGGATGAACAAGCCGCCGACGGTGCGACCCGGGTCTGGGTGGCCATCGACGGCGTGGTGGCCGGCATTGCGGCGCTGGCTGATACCCTGCGCCCCGAGAGCCCGGAAGCCATCGCCACCCTGCGTCTGCGCGGCATCGCCAGCTGGCTGGTGAGCGGCGATGCGCCGGCGCCGGTGGCCCATATCGCAGCCAAGCTGGGACTGGACGGAGCCTTTGACTCCGTGTTGCCGGCCGGCAAGGTGGAGAAGGTCGCGGCGCTGCGGGCGCAAACCCGCGGGCTGGTGGCCATGGTGGGGGACGGGGTGAACGATGCCCCGGCGCTGGCGGCGGCGGACGTCGGCATCGCCATGGGCTCCGGCTCCGACGTGGCGATGGAGACCGCCGCCATCACCCTGATGCGATCCGACCCGCGGCTGGTGGCCGATGCCATCGATATCTCGGCGGCCACCTGGCGCACCATACAGCAGAATCTGTTCTGGGCCTTCGTATTCAACATCATCGGCATTCCGCTGGCGGCGCTGGGCTACCTGAGCCCCGAGCTGGCGGGGGCGGCCATGGCCCTGAGCAGCATCACAGTATTGAGCAATTCCCTGTTATTGAAACGCTGGCAGCCCAGGGCGGCGCACGTGCCAGCATCCAACCCGATCAGTAAGGAGGCATAAATGAACATCAGCAAGGTTGCCAAGGCCACGGGGCTGACCGCCAAGACCATCCGTTATTACGAGAGCATTGGCCTCATCACAGCCCCGGTACGCAGTGACAACGGTTATCGCAGTTACACCGAGGGGGCGCTGCGTGAGCTGCGTTTCGTCAAACGGGCGCGGGAGACCGGCTTCAATCTGGAGGAGTGTCAGGAGCTGCTGGCGCTCTATCGGGACGAACACAGAACCAGCGCCCAGGTGAAGAAGCTGGCGCAGGAGAAGATCGTCGATCTGCGCGCCCGCATTGCCGGTTTGCAGGCCATGCTTACCTCACTGGAAGGGTTGGTTTGCTGCTGCCACGGGGATGAAAATCCCGAGTGCCCGATCCTCGACGAATTGGAGAAGGGGTGAGCAAGGACTCACCTGCCAGCGCAGAAGAAATCGTTGTTGATTGATTAACTTCTTAATAAGCGGCGCTTTATTGTTGCGGGTCAGGGGGTAATGGTAGACTGCTCGGCTCTTGTACAGGAGTACTCAGTTGACCCAGAGTGTGACACGCCAGGTTAAGCAGGCCATTATGGCCCAGCTCTATACCCATGCATCGTTCAGTCTCCCCTGTTTGGGCGTGTTGGCATTTGGCTGGAGTCTGCTGTTTCACGACTATCTACCCGCTATCGAAGCGCTCGGTTGGCTGGCAGGCACTTTTCTGTGGCTGCTTGGTCGGGGCTGGCACCTGCGCTGGCGCCGAGCCCGCCTGCACCAGACACCGTTGCCGGTGCTGGAGCGGGAGCTCTTTATCGGAGCCACCATCACCTCCATCATCTGGGCTCTCGGGGTGCTGCTCTACATGGACAAGCTGCCCGATACCTACCGGGCCGCCATGATGATGCTCTCCAGCCTCATTCTTACCGGCAGCGCCATCATGCTGTTTGGCAGCCGCCGCACCCTCTATGGTTCCGCTCTGCCACTGGGTATGGCGATGCTGTTCGAGCTGGGCAATGGCAACGAGCAGGAACGAATCGTCTCCTGCATGCTGGCGGGTTATCTGTTTGTCTTTCTGCCGACCCTGCTCCGCCGGATGCGGCGGGATCAGATCGCCTCGCTCCACCACCGTTTCTCCAACGCCGAACTGGTGGCCGAACTGAAGGCGGTCTCCGAGCATTTGCGTCTCACCTCTCGCCTCGACGGCCTGACCGGCATCGCCAACCGCGCCCATCTCGACGACTCTCTGGAGCGGGCCTGGCGGCGCTGTCACCGCGCCCGGGCGCCGTTGTCGCTGGTGCTGGTGGATGTGGATTACTTCAAGCAGTTCAACGATCTCTACGGCCATCAGCTGGGGGATGACTGCCTGCAACAGGTGGCTGGATTGCTGGCCGAAGTGGAGCGGCGCGAGGATGATCTGGCGGCCCGTTACGGGGGCGAAGAGTTCGCCTTGCTGCTGCCCTGCACCGGCATGCAGGGGGCACTGCAGGTGGCCGACAATGTGCGGCAGGCGCTCAAGGAGCTGGCCATCCCGCACCAGAAGTCACTGGTCTCCGGTCGGGTCACATGTAGTTTTGGTGTTGCGACACTGATACCGGACAACAGCATGAAAATCGCCGATTTGATCCAAAAAGCGGATGCGGCCCTGTATCAGGCCAAGCATAATGGGCGGGATCGAATCGAAGTAGCCTTGATGGGTAAGGTTGCCTGAATTTAACGTGACAGATTAAAGAGGTTGTCTATGCAATGTCATCGTATCGAAGAGCTGCTGGAGTTGTTGCAGCCTGCCTGGATCAAGGAACAGGATCTCAGCCTGGTGCAGTTTGTTGCCAAACTGGCCCAAGAAGCGGGATTTGAAGGGCCTCTGTCCGAGCTGACCGACGACATGCTGATCTATCACCTCAAGATGCGGGAATCCGACAAGCAGGCGATGATCCCGGGTCTGGCCAAGGATCATGTGCCCGATTTCAAAGAGGCGCTGCTCAAGGCGCGCGGTATCAAATAAGCCATTTAGCCGGTCGCATCAGAAAGGCCTCAATGGAATCTAAAAAAGGTGTTTCGTCAACAGGCGAAACGCCTTTTTTGTTAATGAAATTTGCGATCCAACGCCAACATTAGATACATCTAATCCACACGGTTAGCAGGTTGTTTAAGATATAATCCGCGCCATAACAATTAAGGGAGCGATGTCTTGCAATGGCCGACCACGATAAAATCGATATCAAGGACGTCACCGACAAGGGCGTAACCGGGACCTTCAACCCCAATACGTTCAAAGCCAGCGACGACAGATTCAATCCGGGCAACCGCATCTATGTGCGGGCCCAGAAAGGGTATTGGCAGCGGATGCGCAAGGCCATGGGCTGGTTCTTTGTGGCGCTGTTCGTGCTGCTGCCCTGGCTGCGTTACGACGGGCGACAGGCGGTGCTGTTCGACCTCGGTCACCAGCAGTTCCATATCTTTGGCGCCACCATCTGGCCGCAGGATCTGACCCTGCTCGCCTGGCTCTTCATGATCGCCGCCTTCGGACTCTTCTTTATTACCACCTTCCTCGGTCGGGTCTGGTGTGGCTATCTCTGCCCGCAGACGGTCTGGACCTTCATGTTCATCTGGTTTGAAGAGAAGCTGGAAGGGCCCGCCAACAAGCGGCGCAAGCTGGACGAGGCGCCCTGGAGCGGCGAGAAGCTGGCCCGCAAGGGAGCCAAGCATCTGGCCTGGCTGGCGATCTCGCTGGTGACCGGCCTGACTTTCGTCGCCTACTTCCAGGATGTAACTGAACTGGTGCCGGATCTCTTCACCCTGCAGGCCAGCGGATGGGTGCTGTTCTGGGTGCTCTTCTTCACCATCATCACCTACGGCAACGCAGGCTGGATGCGTGCCATCATGTGTATCCACATGTGCCCCTATGCCCGCTTCCAGTCCGCCATGTTCGACAAGGACACCTTCATCGTCGGCTATGACACCAAGCGTGGCGAGACCCGTGGCGCCCGCTCCCGCAAGGCGGATCCCAAGGCGATGGGGCTGGGCGACTGTATCGACTGCGATCTCTGCGTGCAGGTCTGCCCGACCGGTATCGACATCCGCGACGGCCTGCAGTACGAGTGCATCAACTGCGGTGCCTGCGTCGATGCCTGCGACCAGACCATGGAGCGGATGGGCTACCCGAAAGGGCTCATCAGTTACACCACCGAGCACAAGCTGGCCAACGACTCCACCCATGTGGCGCGGCCCAAGTTGATTGGTTACGGGCTGGTGATGGCGGTGATGCTGGGGGTCTTTGTCTACAACGCCATGTCCATCATGCCGATGGGGCTCGATATCCTGCGGGATCGCAACCAGCTGTTCCGCGAAAACAGCGAGGGGCTGATTGAGAACACCTACACCCTCAAGATCCTCAACAAGACCCTGCAGTCCCAGACCTACCAGCTGGATGTGGAGGGCTTGCCCGAGTATCAGTGGTTCGGCCCCCGTGAAGTGACCCTGAAGGCGGGCGAGATCTACACCCTGCCGGTCAGTCTGGCGGTCGATCCCTACAACCTGAAACGGCCGGCGCTGGATATCCAGTTCGTGCTGAAACGGGAGGGGGCGGCGCCCGACGACAGCAAGGGCAACCTGCGCCAGGGCAGCAAGTTTATCAGCCGGTTGTAACTGCGTGTGATTGCGGGCCGGGCGTGACACCAGTCCGGTCACCAGTGAGCACGGCAATGCCGGTCAGTAGTGATAGAATGGGGCGCAACGGCGCCCCTTTCTTATGGTGGATGACATGCGTTTCAACTATTCCGACCTAAATCCCGACCTCATCATGGATGCGCTCGATCTCAGTGGCCTGCGGCTCGACTCCGGCCTTATCGAGCTCAACAGCTACGAAAACCGGGTCTACCAGTTTCAGGATGAGGATCGTCGCCGCTATGTGGTGAAGTTCTACCGTCCCGGCCGCTGGAGCCGGGCCCAGATCCTCGAGGAGCACGAGTTTGCCACCCGTCTCGCGGAGGCTGAGATCCCGGTCGCCGCACCGCTCGCCTTCGCGGGCGAGACCCTGCTGGAGCACGAGGGCTACCCCTTTGCCATCTGGCAGAGCGTCGGTGGCCGCCAGTTCGAGGTGGATAATCTCGACCAGCTTGAGTGGGTGGGGCGTTTCCTCGGTCGCATTCATCAGATCGGCGCCAGCAAGCCGTTTCACCATCGGGTGCGGCTCGATGTGGAGAGTATGCTGCACGAACCGCGTCAGCTGCTGGCGTCTGGCGAGTGGCTGCCAAGCGGGCTGGCGAAGCAATTCTTCGGGGTACTCGACGAGCTGATCAAGCATGTGAGCGACGCCATGGCCCTGGATGTGGCGCAGATCTCCCTGCATGGCGACTGCCACCCGGGCAACATCCTGTGGCGCGATGGCCCCATGTTTGTTGACCTCGATGATTGCCGTACCGGCCCCGCGATTCAGGATCTCTGGATGATGCTGAGCGGCGAGCGCCACGAGCAGCAGATCCAGCTCGACACCCTGCTGGCGGGCTACGAGGAGTTTATGGAGTTCGACTCGCGGGAGCTGGCGCTGATCGAGCCGCTGCGAGCGATGCGCATCGTTCACTACATGGCGTGGCTGGCGCGGCGCTGGGAAGATCCCGCCTTCCCCCGTCACTTCCCCTGGTTCAATACCGATCACTACTGGCGTCAACAGATAGCGACCCTGCACGATCAGCTGGAGGCGCTCAAGGCGCCACCGTTGAGCCTTATGCCGGGGTGGTAACTTATCCGGCGGCCAGCAGATAGCCCCACCTTTGGCACGATCAGCTGGAAGTACTGAAGGCACCGCCGTTGAGTCTGATGCCAAACTGGTGAAATAGAAGGGATCTTGCGCGGCAAGGGGGACTCGATCTCCGGCCCTGACCATTGACGTCAGCATGGCGAAACAATAGGCTTGGCACTGCTTCGGTTCGCCGGGCGTGCCTCACAGTGATCCCTTAACAGGAAACATCATGAAAAAAGTTCTATTTTTCCTTGCTGCCATGCTGATGATCCCCATGGTTCACGCCGCCCCAGAGTTCAAGGAAGGCGTCAACTACGATGTGGTCAAACAGACTGGCAGTGCCCAGCCGGAAGTGATGGAGTTTTTCTCCTACTACTGCCCGCACTGCGCTACCTTCGAACCGATCGTTGAACAGTTGAAGGCCGGGTTGCCAGAGGGTGTGCCCCTCAAGAAGAACCCGGTTGCCTTCCTCGGCCGCGAAATGGGCCCCGAGATGCAGCGTGCCTATGCCGTTGCCAGCCTGCTCAATGCCGAAGCCAAGATGACTCCGGCCATCTTCACCAAGATCCACACCCAGCGTCAGCCGCCGATGAGCCGTGACGACGTGAAGAAGATCTTCGTGGACAACGGCGTACCGGCTGAAGAGTTCGACGGTGCCGTCGACAGCTTTGCCGTCTCCGGTATGGTCTCCCAGTTCGATCGCAACACCGAGAGCTACAACATTCGCGGTGTACCGGCCTTCCTGGTGAACGGCAAGTACATGGTGAAGATTGAATCCATCACCTCTCAAGAGCAGTTCAACAAGTTGGTGCAGTTCCTGCTGGCCAAGAAAGACTGATACCCCTTGAGTCGATAAAAAAGCCCGCCGGTGCGAACCGGCGGGCTTTTTGTTTTCTGGCGATCTCGAAGATCAGACCCCGACGTGGAACGCCTGTTTGAGGTTGCGGATAAACTCCGCATCCCGGCAGAGGGTCTTGCCCGGGCTGTCGGAGATCTTGGCGACCGGGCCGCCATTGCACTCGATCAGCTTGAAGACGATGTTCATCGGGCTGACACCGGGCAGATCGCAGGTGAGCTTGGTGCCGATGCCGAAACTGGTGTTGATGCGACCACGGAAGTGACGGAACAGCTGCACCGCCTTGTCGAGGTTGAGCCCGTCGGAGAAGACCAGGGTCTTGTCGGTGGGGTCGATGCCGAGGCGCTGATAGTGGCTGATCGCCTTCTCGCCCCACACCACGGGATCGCCGGAGTCGTGACGCAAGCCCTGATAGCTGCTGGCCAGCTCGAAGTCGAAGTCCCGCAGGAAGGCATCCATGGTGATGCAGTCGGTCAGGGCGATGCCGAGATGGTCGGTGAACTCGTCCAGCCAGCTGGTGAGGGCGGCGCGCTGGCTGTGCTCCAGCGGGAAGCCGAGCTGCTGGTGCGCCTGGAACCACTCATGGGCCTGGGTGCCGACCGCGGGCAGCTTGTACTTCTGGGCCAGCATGTAGTTGCTGGTGCCGCGAAATGCCGGCAGCCGCTCCTTGAGGCGACCCACTACCGCATCCTGCACCGCGTGGGAGAAGCGGCGGCGGGTGCCGAAGTCGATGAGGTTGAACTCGCTCATCTCATCGCGGCTCAGCTCCTTCTCCAGCTTGTCGATCTTCTGATCGAGCCGCTCCAGCGCGTGGCTGACGCCGAACTGGGGGTAGCGGAAGCGGTTGCGCATCTCGCTGATGATGGCGAGCACCGGGATCTCCCACAGGATCACATCCTGCCAGGGGCCCTCGACCCGCACATTGATGCGGCCATCCTGCTCGAACACCTTGAGCAGGGAGGCGTCGAGCGGCTTGCGGCGCAGGTGGTCGAGGTAGTCAGGGGTGAAGAAGGGACGCTCGGCCAGAAAATCGAGCTCTGGCCTGGTCAATCGCAGGGAACCGGCGAGGCGCAGTTGCTCCTCGATCTGCCCCATCATGGGCAGCAGATCCTCTTCATTGCGGCTGTGAAACTCGGCCACCACCTCGGCATCCGGATAGCGATGGAACACCGCCTGCTGCATATGCAGCTTGTAGGCGTCGGTGTCGAGCAGGCTGGTAAGAATCGGTGGCATATCAGGCTCCCCGCAGGCGGGCGAACGCCAGTTGCATAGGTAAATTGCAGGCGCCGCTATCGGACAGGCTGGTGAGGATGAGGGGCATATCAGGCGTCCAGCAGGCGTTGTACATCGATCAGGGTCTGGGCCAGTTCGGCGCCAGCCTCGATCATCTGGGTGTGGGCGCTGGCAACCGTCGCGGGGGCGATGCCACGACAGGCATCGAGATGGACGATCACCCGGAAACCGGCGCGGCGCAGTTGCAGCACGCTGGTTTTGACACAGTAGTCGGTGGCGAGGCCGCCGACCAGTACGGTATCGACCTGGCGGGCTTGCAGGAATTCGATGAGTCCGGTGCTGCGCCGTTCAGCCAGGTCGTGGAAGCAGGTGCCGTAGGGATGCAGATCCGGCTCGACCCCCTTCCAGACGAAGAAGTCATAGTCGATGGGGGCGGGCAGGCCGTCGAGCAGCTCGAAGCCCTTGCTGCCCGGAACGCAGTGCACCGGCCAGGTGAGGTCGGCGTTGGGCAGATCCAGCGGCAGCAGCATGCCTGCGGGGTCAGAAACGGCCCAGTCGGCATTGGCAGGGTGAGAGTCTTTGCTGCCGATCCGCAGCGTGGCGAGGGTGGCCTGAGCGTTTAGCGCAGCCACAATATCATCACCGCCCGCAACGGGCAGTTCGTTCGGGCAGAGGGGGGTAAAGCCCTTCTGCGCATCAATATCCAGGCTGGCGACGGTTCCCATGATTGGCTCCTGCACATACTATTCGTGTGATATTATCTACCAAACATTAATGGAAGGCGAGCAGGGCGATCGGCATGCTGAGAATGAGTCTGGATATGGTGGTGCTGCGGTTGCATGAGGAGCGGCTCGAGCTACTGCTCGAGACCCGCGATCGCCCCCCCTTTGCCCACTGCTGGCAACTGCCGGCGCTGCGCATCGACGAGACCCAGGATCGGGATCTGGATGCCGCCCAGCGCCGTCTGCTGGCGGAGTGGGGGCTCGGTCACTGCTACAGCGAGCAGGTCTGCACCCTCGGCAATCTGGAGCGGGATCCCCGCGGCTGGTCCACGACCCTGGTCTATCTCTGTCTGGTCGATCCGGAAGTGGAAGCGATCCACGGTTGCTGGCATCCGCTCGCCAACCTGCCGGGGCTGAGCCTCGCCTTCGACCATGTTCAGCTCATCGCCAAGGGGTTGGAGCGGCTGCGGATCAAGAGCCGCTACAGCACCCTGCCGCTGCAACTGCTGGGGCCCGAGTTCACCCTCTCCGAGGTGCAGCGCGCCTTCGAAATCATCCTGCAAACACCCATGAATACGGCGGCATTTCGCAAGCGGATCCATCGCGCCGACATTCTGGTTGATACCGGCCGCAAGCGCACCGGCAAACAGCGCCCCGCCATCCTCTACCGGCTGGAGAGCCCCTGCTGCGTGATGTTCGATCAGGTGATGCACGGAGCGGAAGCATGAGTGAGACCGGTGTGCACAAGGTGCTGGTGAGTGCCTGCCTGCTGGGTCAGCCGGTGCGCTACGATGGTCAATGCAAGGGGATCGTCAGCGACTGGCTGAGTGAGCTGGGTGCCGAGGGGCGGGTGCTGGCCTTCTGCCCCGAAGTGGCGGGCGGTTTGCCGACCCCGCGCCCTCCTGCAGAGCAGCAGGGTGAGCGGGTAGTGACGGCGAGCGGGCTGGATGTGACTGCCGAGTTCGACCGTGGCGCCGAGCTGGCGCTGGAAATCTGTCAGACGCAGGGCATTCGCTTCGCGCTGCTGAAAGAGGGGAGCCCCTCATGTGGCAGCGGCCGTATCTATAACGGCCGCTTTGAGGGGGTCTCTGTGGCGGGCGAGGGCAAGACCACCGCCCTGCTGCTGCGCCACGGGATTGCTGTCTTTTCCGAAAATCAGTTGGCCGAGTTGGCTTCTGCGCTCTCTTTGGATTCCTCCCCGGATTTGGCGGCAACCGGCAGCGGCACCTGACCGCTCTGCCACCCCTCCAGCACCTCGTCTTTCTCCTGCCAGCGCTGGTTTAGCCACTCCTGAAAACCGCGTTTGAACTGCTTGTCGTTGAAGTAATCCCCAATCAGCGCCTCATCCACCGGCAGCTCTTCAATCCGCACCTGAATGCGTTTTACCCGCCCCATCAGGAAGTCCTTGAACGGGGTCTCGGCGTTTTCCGGATAGCGGATGGTGACGTTGATCAGGCTGACGAACTGCTCGCCCATGGCGGCCAACGTAAAGGCCAGCCCCGCCGCCTTGGGCGGCATCAGATGGCGGTAGCGGGAGCGTGATGCGTCCCGTTTCTGCTCGGTGAAGCGGGTTCCTTCCACGAAGTTGATGACGGTAGTGGGGATGTGGCGAAACTTCTCGCAGGCGTTGCGGGTGGTCTCGATATCCTTGCCGCGCAGGTGCGGGTTCTTCAGCAAAAACTCCCGTGAGTAGCGACGCATAAAGGGCATATCGAGCCCCCAGCAGGCGAGCCCCAGCAGCGGGATGTAGATGAGCTCGTGCTTCATGAAGAACTTGGGCACCGGCAGCCTATCCCGGAACAGGTGGCCGAGCACCACGATATCGGTCCAGCTCATATGGTTGCTGATGATGAGATACCAGCCATCCTTGCGCAGCTTGGTATTGTCCTCCACCTGCCAGTCAATACGGGTGGTGAGGCGGATCACCAGCGCATTGCAGGCCAGCCACAGTCTCATGAAGCGGTTGTTGAGCCGGCTGCAGGCACGGCCAAAGGCCGGGATCGGCAGCAACAGTTTGGCCAGCGACACCAGCAGGATCAGACTGGCGCACAAGGCGGTGAAAAGGATGGTCAGGCCCGCGCTGATGATCAGCACCAGCGGGCCGGGAAGCAGGGATAGCATGAATGTTTACTGCGCCTTGGTTGCCAGCAGTTGGCTCAGGGTCTGGTCCTTTTCGTGCCAGATCCCGTTCAACCACTGTTGAAACTCTTGTTGGAACTCGGGGTCATTGAAGTAATCCCCCACCAGCTTGCGGTCGATCGGCAAATAGCGGACCTGAACCTTGATTTGCCCGACCCGGCCACACATGAAGTCCCAGTAGCTGGGGATGCCGTCCGGATAGGCGATGGTGACATCCACCAGTTGATGCAACTGGTCACCCATGGCTGCCAGGGTAAAGGCGATGCCGCCTGCTTTCGGTTGGAGCAGGTGACGATAGGGCGAACCCTGCTTCTGATGTTTGCCCTTGGTGAAGCGGGTGCCTTCGACGAAGTTCATCACACTCACCGGAATGTGGCGGAACCGGGCACAGGCTTTACGGGTTGTTTCAATGTCTTTTCCCTTCAGATGGGGATGCTTTTCCAGAAATTTCCTGGAATATCGCCGCATGAAGGGGAAGTCGAGCGCCCACCATGCCAGACCGAGAAAAGGTACCCAAATCAGCTCTTTCTTGAGGAAAAATTTCAGGAAGGGGATTTTTTGGTTAAAAACCCGCTGCAGTACCAGTATGTCGACCCAGGATTGATGGTTGGCAATCACCATATACCACTCATTCCGGCGCCCTTTGTCCACTCCGACCACCTCGAAAGGGGTTTTGATGATGGTTTTCTGGATCAGATTGTTGAAACCGATCCAGCAGCTGGCACAGCCATCCAGCAGCCAGTTGCAGAGGGTGCGCCACCCCTTGAGGGGGAGCAGGAGCTTGAGCAGACCCAGCGAGAAGATGGGGACAAACCAGAAGAGGGTGTTGAAAAAATAGAGCAGGGTGGAGAGGCTGCCGCGCAGTCGCTCTGTCAGCTTGTTGGGCATGAGTCGGGTCCGTCTTGCTGTCGATAAAGGGCCATCAAGTGGTCAGATCTGTGGCCATAATATCAGCCGATTGCCCGTGAGACCATTCAGAGCCGTTATGGGGTCGGACTCACCCTTTCCCTTCTGTCAGCTGCTGCGCAGTCGCGACAGCAGCCGGTCCATGGCGCGATAACCGAGCGCCTCGATAAGATGCTCCTTGCCGATGGCGGGTTGCCCGGCCAGATCGGCGATGGTGCGTGACACCCGCAGGATGCGATGCCAGGCCCGGATGCTGAGCCCCAGCTTCTGGATGGCGTTCTCCAAAAATTCGGCATCTTGCGGTGATAGGCGGCAAATATCCTCTATCTCACGGCTATCCAGCAGGTTGTTGAGCTTGCCGTTGCGACTCAGCATGCGCTCCCGTGCCACCAGTACCCGATCGCGGATCTGCTGGCTCGACTCCCCCCGCTCCGCCTTGCCGGTCAGGCTCCCCTTGGGTAGTAGTGGCACTTCCACAGTCAGATCGAAGCGGTCGAGAAAGGGGCCGGAGAGCTTGCCGAGGTAGCGCAAGATCTGATCCGGGCTGGAGCGGGTCTGGCCGTCGCCATAGTGGCCACAGGGGCTGGGATTCATGGCGCCGACCAGCTGGAAGCGGGCGGGAAAATCCACCTGGCGGGCGGCCCGGCTGATGGTGATGTGCCCCGTCTCCAGTGGCTCGCGCAGGGAGTCGAGCACCTTGCGCTCGAATTCGGGCAGCTCGTCGAGAAACAGCACCCCGTTGTGGGCCAACGATATTTCGCCGGGCCTTGGGTGGCTGCCGCCGCCCACCAGCGCTACTGCGGAGGCACTGTGGTGGGGCGTGCGATAGGGTCTGTGGTGCCAGTGACCGGCGCGCGGAGTGAGGCCGCCGATGGAGTGGATGGCGGCGGTCTGCTGCGCCTCCTGCTCGCTGAGCGGCGGCAGAATGCCGGGCAATCGGCTCGCCAGCATGCTCTTGCCGGTGCCGGGCGGGCCGATGAACAGCAGGTTGTGGCTGCCGGCGGCGGCGATCTCCAGCGCCCGCTTGGCCTGTGACTGGCCGATCACATCCTGCAGGTCCGGCACATTGGGCAGGCTCTCCGTGCTTTGGGGATCCGGCAGCGGCAGTTCGTACTGGCCTGCCAGCCAAGCTGTGACGGCCAGCAGCTGATGGGCGGTGCGCACTTCGGCATCCTGAATGAGGGACGCTTCGGGGCCGTTCTCCCGCGGTACCAGCAGAGTGCGCCCCGCATCCCGGCAGGCGAGCACGGCGGGCAGCACCCCGAGCACGGGGCGAATTTCGCCGGTCAGGGCCAACTCCCCCAAAAATTCATGATCGAGCAGGTATTTTGCCGGTATCTGCTTGGAAGCAGCGAGAATGCCGATGGCGATGGCCAGATCGAAGCGGCCCCCCTCCTTGGGTAGATCGGCGGGAGCCAGATTGACTGTGATGTGTTTGCTCGGGAACTCGAAATTGCCGTTGAGCAGGGCGCTGCGCACCCGGTCTCGCGACTCCTTCACCGAGGTTTCCGGCAGGCCGACCATGTTGAAGGCAGGCAGGCCGTTGGAGAGGTGAACTTCCACTGTAACTTGCGGGGCCGCGATCCCGAGGCTGGCACGGCTATAAACCACAGCTAATGACATAAATCCCGTCCTTGAGTTGATATATGTTCTGACTAACTGCTTGTTGTTGGTTTTTTATTCCAGAGTTCCGGCTGGGGAATAGCCAAAATCAGTGGGTTGTCACAGAAAAAAGGCTTGCCCAATAAAAATCACCGTGCTAGTTCTAATAGCCATTCGCGGTAGAAACCGCCCCAATTTCACAGGATTTCCGGTTGTAACTATGAACATGGCCTCCCGTTTCGTCAGCATTATTGTGGTCCTAGTGGTGATTATTATCTCACCGCTCGGGGCTCGTTTAGCTGCACGGAACAAGGGATAGACCCACCACCGGACAGAACGAAACAAGCGACCCCCGAGCCTCACAGCCCGGGGGTTTTTTTTCGACCAAAGGACAGGATTTTCCACATGAACGGCGCGCAGTTTTTGGTACAGGCTCTCAAAAAACAGGGTGTGACCCAGGTGTTTGGTTACCCGGGCGGGGCCATCATGCCGGTCTACGATGCCCTGTATGACGGTGGTCTGGCCCATCAGCTCTGTCGCCACGAGCAGGGTGCCGCCATGGCGGCGGTGGGTTATGCCCGCGCCTCCGGTCAGGTGGGAGTCTGCATCGCCACCTCCGGCCCCGGCGCCACCAATCTGGTGACCGGTCTGGCGGAGGCGCTGCTCGATTCGGTGCCTCTGGTGGCCATCAGCGGTCAGGTGCCCTGTTCCGCCATCGGCACCGATGCGTTTCAGGAGGTCGACGTGCTCGGCATGTCCCTCTCCTGTACCAAGCACTCCTTTATGGTGACCGATGCCGCTGATCTGGGGCGGGTGCTGGCAGAAGCTTTCGCCATCGCCACCGAAGGGCGCCCCGGGCCTGTGCTGATCGACCTGCCCAAGGATGTGCAGCTGGCCGCAGTGCCTCCCCAGAGCCCGCTGTTTGCGGTGGAAGAGCCGGAGGTGCTCAATCCCTCGGATCTGGCCGCGGCCCGCACCCTGCTGGCTGCCGCCGAGCGTCCGGTGCTTTACGTCGGTGGCGGGGTGGGTATGGCCAATGCCGAGCAGCAGTTGCGTGACTTTGCCGCCGCAACCGGCATGCCTGCGGTCACCACCCTCAAGGGGATTGGCGCGCTCGACCCCGATAGCGCCGTTTATCTGGGCATGCTCGGCATGCACGGCACCAAGGCCGCCAACTACGCGGTGCAGCAGTGCGATCTGCTGCTGGTGGTGGGCGCCCGTTTCGATGATCGGGTGACCGGCAAGCTGGAGGAGTTCGCCCCCGAAGCCAAGGTGATCCATCTCGATGTGGATGCTGCCGAGTTCGGCAAGCGCCGCGCCGCCGAGGTGGGTATCACCACGGATCTCAAACAGGTGCTGCCGCGCTTCGCCATGACTCTCGACATCGCCCCCTGGCGTGAGCACTGCGCCGCCATGGCCCGCGAATATGCCTTTCGCTACGACCATCCCGGTCATGCCATCTACGCTCCGGCTTTGCTCAAGCAGCTCTCCGCTAGGTTGCCGGAGAGCAGCGTGGTCGCCTGCGACGTGGGTCAGCACCAGATGTGGGTGGCCCAGCACATGCGCTTCACCAGTCCGCGCAACCACCTCTCCAGCGCCGGTCTCGGCACCATGGGCTTCGGTCTGCCGGCCGCCATCGGGGCCAAGATGTCGCGCCCCAATGATGAAGTGGTGCTGGTGAGCGGCGACGGCTCTTTCATGATGAACGTGCAGGAGCTTGGCACCATCCGCCGCGCCCAACTCAAGGTGAAGATGGTGCTGCTGGACAACCAGCGCCTCGGCATGGTGCGCCAGTGGCAGGAGCTATTCTTCGACGGCCGCTACAGCGAGACCATCCTTTCCGACAACCCCGATTTCGTCGCCCTGGCTGCCGCCTTCGGCATCCCCGGCGAAACCATCACATGCAAGGAGCAGATAGCCGGCGCCCTCGATCGCCTGCTGGCAAGCGAGAGTGCCTACTTGCTGCATGTGGCTATTTCAGAGGAAGAAAACGTCTGGCCCCTGGTTCCGCCGGGAGTCGCCAACCACCAGATGATGGAGCAACGCCCATGAACCCGCACACCCTTGCCCAGCCAGCATTTGCACAACACACCCTGCATATCCACGCCCAGCCCAGACCCGAAGTGATGGAGCGGGTGCTGCGGGTGGTGCGTCACCGCGGCTTCAATCTCTGCGCCTTGAATATGGAGCAGGATTGCCAACAGCTGCGGATCACGGTTACTGTCGAGTCGGTGCGTCCCATCCAGCAGTTGTGGAGCCAGCTGGTGAAGCTGGTGGACGTCTCCCGGGTCGATGCACTGGAACAGCAACCCCGGATCAGAGCTTAAGGAGCCAAGCCAATGTCACAGCCTTCCCAATCTGCCACTCACCCCCAATACATCTGGTTCAACGGCAAACTGGTGCCCTGGCAGGATGCCCAGGTGCACGTCATGAGCCACGCCCTGCACTATGGCTCCTCGGTGTTCGAGGGGGTACGCGCCTACGACACCCCCAAAGGCACCTGCATTTTCCGTCTGCAGGAGCACACCCGCCGCCTGTTCGACTCCGCCAAGATCTACTGGATGGACGTCCCCTACAGCGAGTCCGACGTGAATGAAGCCTGCCGCACCGTGGTGCGCGAGAACGGCCTGAAGAGCGGCTATCTGCGCCCGCTGGCCTTTGTCGGCAATGTGGGGCTGGGGCTGCATCCGCCACTGGATGCCAAGGCCGACCTGATGGTGGCTGCCCTGCCGTGGGGCGCCTATCTGGGGGAAGAGGGGCTGAAAAACGGGGTGGATGTCTGCGTCACCTCCTGGAACCGACTCGCTCCCAACACCATTCCCACCGGCGCCAAGGCGGGCGGCAACTATTTGTCATCCCAGCTGATCAGCCGCGAGGCCAAGCGCAACGGCTTCGCCGAGGGGCTGGCACTGGATGTGAACGGCTACCTGAGCGAAGGGGCGGGTGAGAACCTGTTCCTAGTGAAGAACGGCGTACTGTTCACCCCGCCTGCTACCGCCGCCATCCTGCCCGGCATCACCCGCGACACCATCATGACGCTGGCCCGTGATCTGGGTTACGAGGTGCGCGAGCAGGCACTGCCCCGCGAGGCGCTCTATGTCGCAGACGAGATCTTCATGACCGGCACCGCCGCCGAGGTGACCCCGGTGCGCTCCGTTGATCGAATGAAGGTGGGCGCTGGCAGCCGTGGCCCGGTGACCGAGCAGCTACAGAACGCCTTCTTCGGCCTGTTCAATGGCAAGACCGAAGACAAGTGGGGCTGGCTGACCCCAGTCAACGACTGATGAGAGAGGGGAGGCGTCATGCCTCCCCGAGTCGCTTCCGGTGAGCGCTTCCCAGAGGAGTCTTCACCAGGATCGATTCTGATCCACTCGTATCATCACCGCATAACGCATCGAGCCCATATGGGCATTCAGGGAGTAGAGACAATGCCGAAGTTGAGATCCGCCACCACCACCCACGGACGTAACATGGCCGGGGCCCGCGCCCTGTGGCGTGCCACCGGAATGACCGATCAGGATTTCGGCAAACCCATCATCGCCGTGGTCAACTCCTTTACCCAGTTCGTGCCGGGCCACGTGCATCTCAAGGACTTGGGGCAACTGGTGGCGCGCGAGATTGAAGCCGCTGGCGGGGTGGCCAAGGAGTTCAACACCATCGCCGTGGATGACGGCATCGCCATGGGCCACGGTGGCATGCTCTACTCCCTGCCATCGCGGGAGCTGATTGCCGATTCGGTGGAGTATATGGTCAACGCCCACTGCGCCGACGCCATGGTCTGTATTTCCAACTGCGACAAGATCACCCCGGGGATGCTGATGGCGGCCCTGCGCATCAACATTCCGGTGATCTTCGTCTCCGGCGGCCCGATGGAGGCGGGCAAGACCAAGCTCTCCGACCAGATCATCAAGCTGGATCTGGTGGATGCCATGATCCAGGGCGCCGATCCCAAGGTGTCGGATGCCCAGAGCGAACAGGTGGAACGCAGCGCCTGCCCCACCTGCGGCTCCTGCTCCGGCATGTTTACCGCCAACTCCATGAACTGCCTGACCGAGGCGCTTGGCCTCTCCCAGCCGGGCAACGGCTCGCTGCTGGCGACCCACAGCGACCGCGAGCAACTGTTCAAGCTGGCGGGTCAGCGCATCGTGACTTTGGCCAAGCGCTGGTATGAGCAGGACGATGCCTCGGCACTGCCGCGCAATATCGCCACCAAGGCGGCGTTCGAGAACGCCATGGCGCTCGACATCGCCATGGGTGGCTCCACCAATACCGTGCTGCACCTGCTGGCGGCGGCGCAGGAGGCCGGTGTCGACTTCACCATGGCCGACATCGACCGCATGTCCCGCAAGGTGCCGCAGCTCTGCAAGGTGGCGCCCTCCACCCAGAAGTACCATATGGAAGATGTGCACCGCGCCGGTGGCGTGGTCGCCATTCTGGGCCAGCTGGAAAAAGCGGGTCTGGTGCATGGGGATACCCGTACCGTGCTGGGTTGCTCCCTCGTCGAACAGCTCAATGAATATGATGTCAGCCGCCAGCCGAGTCAGGAGGTGGTGGACTTCTACCGCGCAGGCCCTGCCGGCATCCGTACCACCAAGGCGTTCAGTCAGGATTGTCGCTGGCCGGAGCTGGATCTGGACAGAGCCGAAGGGTGCATCCGCTCGCTGGACAACGCCTACAGCCAAGAGGGTGGTCTGGCGGTGCTCTCCGGTAACCTCGCGGTCAACGGCGCCATCGTCAAGACCGCCGGGGTGGATGAGGAGAACCTCACCTTCCGTGGCCCGGCCCGGGTATTCGAGAGTCAGGAGAGCGCGGTGAACGGCATCCTCGACGGCACCGTGAAAGCGGGCGAGGTGGTGGTGATCCGCTATGAAGGGCCGAAAGGGGGCCCCGGTATGCAGGAGATGCTCTACCCAACCACCTATCTGAAATCCATGGGACTCGGCAAGGCGTGTGCCCTGATCACCGATGGCCGCTTCTCCGGCGGCACATCGGGCCTCTCCATCGGCCACGTATCGCCGGAGGCCGCTTCCGGCGGCACCATAGGTCTGGTGGAGGATGGCGACATCATCAGCATCAACATCCCGGCTCGCAGCATGGTGCTGGAGGTGGCCGACAGCGTGCTGGCCGCCCGCCGTGTCGCCGTGGAAGCCCGTGGCTGGAAGCCGCTCGATCGTCAGCGTCAGGTCTCCTTTGCCCTGCGCGCCTACGCCATGTTCGCCACCAGCGCCGACAAGGGCGCGGTGCGTGATCGCACCCTGTTGGGGGAATAAACCATGGTCTCTGCGGCGGATTATCTACGCAAGGTGTTGCTCTCCCCCGTCTATGAGGCGGCGCGGGTGACCCCTTTGCAAACCCTGAAGAAACTTTCCGAGCGGCTCGGCAACCATGTCAGCCTGAAGCGGGAGGATCTGCAACCGGTCCACTCCTTCAAGCTGCGCGGCGCCTATCACAAGATCGCCACCCTGACCGAGGAGCAGAAGGCGCGCGGCGTTATCGCCGCCTCTGCTGGCAACCACGCACAGGGGGTCGCCCTGTCGGCCGCCAAGCTCGGCATCAAGGCGATCATCGTGATGCCCAAGACCACGCCGGATATCAAGATCGACGCGGTGCGCCGGCAGGGCGGCAACGTCATGCTGTTTGGCAACAGTTTCGACGAGGCCTACGGCGAGAGCCGCCGCCTCTCCGAGCTGGAGGGTTACACCCTGATCCCGCCGTTTGACGACGTCGAGGTGATCGCCGGGCAGGGCACCATCGGCAAGGAGTTGCTGGAGCAGGATACCCACCTCACTCACGTCTTTGTGCCGGTGGGCGGCGGTGGGTTGGCCGCCGGGGTGGCGGTCTATATCAAGCAACTGCTGCCGGATGTGAAGGTGATCGGGGTGGAGGCTGAAGGGTCTGCCTGTCTCAAGGCCGCGCTGGCGGCCGGCGAGCCGGTCAATCTGGAGCGGGTCTCGCTGTTTGCGGACGGGGTGGCGGTCAAGCGCATCGGCGAGGAGACCTTCCGCCTGTGCAACCAGTATCTGGACGAGGTGGTGACCGTCTCCAACGACCAGATCTGCGCCGCACTGAAAGACATCTTCGACGACTGCCGCGCCATCGCCGAGCCGTCGGGCGCCCTCTCGCTGGCGGGCCTCAAGGCCTACAGCGAGCGGGAGCAGGTCAAAGGGGGGCGGATGGCGGCCATTCTCTCCGGCGCCAACGTTAACTTCCACAGCCTGCGCTACGTGTCGGAGCGCTGCGAGATCGGCGAGAAGCGCGAGGGCATGCTGGCGGTGACCATCCCCGAGCGCAAGGGGGCCTTCCTCGACTTCTGTCGTCAGCTTGGCCCCCGCATGGTGACCGAGTTCAACTATCGCTACGCCGATGCCGAACAGGCGTCGCTGTTCGTTTCGGTGCGCCTCACCGGCGGTGACGAAGAGCTCGGCCAGATCATCGATCAGCTCGGTGGCAACGGCTATCCAGTGGTCAACATGACCGAGAGCGAGCTGGCCAAGAATCATGTGCGCTACATGATTGGCGGCCGCCCGGCCCGGCCCCTTGGTGAGCGTCTCTACAGCTTCAAGTTTCCGGAGCAGCCTGGCGCCCTGATGCGCTTCCTCGAGACACTGGGTTGTCGCTGGAACATCAGCCTGTTCCACTACCGTAACCACGGTGCCGACTACGGCCGCGTGCTCTGCGCCTTCGAGCTGCCGGATGAAGACGTGGCAGCCTTCCACGACTACCTGCGCGAGATTGGCTACGGCTGGAAAGAGGTGAGCGACGACCCCGCCTACCGGCTATTCCTGGCTAGTTGATGGCGGGATCGCGATGAAGCAGGAGGGAGGCGTTGTCCTCCCTCTGTTTTTAGGCTGCAATTGGGAACTTCTGTCTGAGCCATTGAAATCCATGGGCCAGTGCCATCAGCAGCAGGGTGCCGGGCAGCACCGTTTGCCACAGGAAGGCTGGCTCTTGTCCTGTCATCAGGATCAGCAAGGGATTGGCGCCCGCCGGAGGGTGAAGAATATTCAGTCCCTGCATCAGGGCGATGGCCAGCCCGGTTGCCAGAGCCATCTGCATTTCAGCAGGGAGGGGAAGCAGGCCGATGACCAGTCCGACGCAGGCCGTCAGCAGGTGTCCACCCAGCACGTTTTTGGGGCGCGCCAGCGGACTATCTGGCAGGGAAAACAACAACACACAGCTGGCCCCGAAAGGTGCCATGACTAGCGCGACATGCCAGCTCAGATTGAGCCATCCCAATATGCCGATGGTGAGTGCGGCGCCCACACCTGCCCATAACGGGCCATACCATTTTGTCATCATGCTTTCCTCTTGGTTTGCCAGAACTGATTAGGCACATTAGGTAGACAGATCGGTGTACTTCAAGAGGCAAATCATGAGTGAGAAGCGTCAACAACTGGTGGCGACGGCCTACCGTCTGTTCAACCGTCATGGCTTTCATGCCACCGGCATAGATCGCATCTGGGCCGAGGCGGGGAGTACCAAGCGCACCCTCTATCGCCACTTCCCGACCAAGGATGCCTTGATTGAGGAGGTGCTGCTCGCTCGTGACCGGGAGTTCTTCGCCTTGCTTGACCAGCGGCTGGCCGGTGTGAGCGGACGTGAAGCTCGCCTCCAGGCGCTGTTCGATGGTTTCGCGGCGTGGTTTGGCCGCTCTGATTTCTATGGCTGCAACTTTATCAACGCCAGCGCCGAGTTTGCCGACCCACGCCATCCGGTGCGCAAGCTGGTGATGGCCCACAAGCAGGCGTTATTGGGCTGGGTGATAAACCAGCTCAACTGTTCTCTGGCACAGGCCACCGAGCTTTGCCTGTTGCTGGAGGGGGCGATCGTGATGGCTCACAGCTATCAGCAGCCACTGGCGTTGGAGCAGGCCAGAATGCTGGCAAAGACCATTTTGGCCGACGATGGCGCGATAATGCAGGCCGCTTCACACTCCTGAGATGCTGGTCATTTGAGGCTGCGTTCGGATGGGATACCCTGAATAGCGGAGAGGCCGCCTGACGGCTTCACACAGGGAAGAGTGCGCACTCAGGCGCCCATAACGACTTATTGCAGAGGCGAAAATATGAATAAATCCATGCTTGCCGTATTGGTCAGTGGTTTGCTGGCGGCCGGAGCCGTGCAGGCCGCTGCTCAGGACAATACCTGGTATGTCGGTGGCAAGGCCGGTTGGTCCAATTACTATGGCGTTGACCACAACCAGTATGCCGAGTCGATTGCCCAGACGTTGGGTAATACCAGCGAGAACACGGATGATCTGGGTCTGGGTCTGTTCGCCGGTTACCAGCTCAACCCCAACCTGGGGTTCGAGCTGGGTTATGACTGGCTTGGCAAATACGACACCACCTCGGGCACCGGCGCCAATACTCTCAATACCGAAGCCAAGAGCCAGATGATTCAGGCCACCATGAAGATCAGCTTCCCGGCAACGAATGTGCTCGATCTTTATGGCCGGCTCGGCGGTGCCTATGCCTGGACGGATAGCGAGATCAGCTTCGCCAATAGCAGCGAGACCGGTAAAAAGCATGGCGCCGCATTTGTCGGGGCGCTGGGTGCCGAGTACGCCATCGATCGTGACTGGGCCGCCCGTCTGGAGTACCAGTACACTACGCCGCTGGGAGATGCCTCTCTCGATCGCTCAGGCATCGAGCTGGATAACGGCCTGATTTCGTTCGGCATGCTCTATCGTTTCGATCAGCAAGGGGGTGAGGTTGCTGTGCCGGCGCCAGCTCCGGCAGCCGAGCCTGCCCCGGCTGTGGTGGTGGAGCCCAAGACCTTCAGCCTTAGTTCCGATGTGCTGTTCGAGTTCAACAAGGCGACCCTGAAGCCGGCTGCCAATCAGGCGCTCGATGCCCTGTTCAGCCAGATTGTGGCGGCCAATCCGAAGGATGGCGTCGCGACCGTGGTCGGTTATACCGACCGCATCGGCTCCGATAACTACAACCTGGCCCTCTCCGAGAAGCGGGCCCAGAGCGTGGCCAGCTATCTGGTAGCCAAAGGCTTGTATGCTGACAAGGTGCGGGTCGAGGGGCGTGGCAAGGCCAATCCGGTCACTGGCAACAACTGCGCCAGCCGTTCCAAGCAGGAGCTGATCGCCTGTCTGGCACCGGATCGTCGGGTTGAAATCCATCTGGAAGGGGTTTCCCAGCCGGCGCAGTGATGCTGCGGCTAGAGATGGGATTCGAGAAGAACGGGAGGCCAGGCCTCCCGTTTTCTATGGTCAGCGTGATCGGATGGTGGTGCAGACCTGATTTGCCAACATCATGAGTTATCGAATCTTTTCCTAATAGGAATAGTTATTATATTTCCAGGAAATTACAGGATAAAAAAATAGAATTAAACTTTGCGCCTGAAGATCCTTTTGGTTAGAATCTCTGCGTGTTATCAATAGACAGGTAAATATTATGGACTGCGACAGTTGTAGCCGATTGCAAATCGCGATGCGGGTTTACCAGAGCTGAGGCCGAATATTTTATCTTCTCTCTCACTCTGATTGCTCGAATCACAAGCATAGAGTGCAGCATCTATATGAGTCAGCATCGACTCTCACAACCTCTTTATCCCGCCTTCATCAGGGATTCCGGTTGTAAATCTGGATCGTTCCGCTCATCTGCGAGCCATGCGAGCCATGCGCGCCATGCGACCCCTGCAATTGAACGCTTCATCATGCATCCCGGTACTGCCCGTCAGGGCCGTCACAGCGTCGGAACCATGCATCCGTGCCGTGGTCGGGAAGGGATCAAGCGTAAAATAACAAGATGGATAATCTCATATTGAAAACTATTTCGTTTTCGATATGGCAGGTTGCACATTAAAATAAATGATGTGATTGATTAATATATTTCGGCGGTGGCAAGGGTCGCGCTGTAATATTTCTATAGGCGTGGTTTTCTCCGATGTTCTTACCCGCCAGATATCACTGATACTATTTCCTGCCCGCATCCAGTTATTTCAAACTGTCGTAATCCTGATTTTCTTTATGGGTGATGCCGCTCTAGTTGCGGGATCACCGGATTGGTCCGCTGATAATGCAGACTCGCGGCCATGCCTGCCAACGACAGTGTGTATCGCTGTCCATGGTTCGTCCGGCCCTCTCTCCACCCCACTCGGAGGATATCGTATGACCGAAGAGCCCAAACCTCGACCCTCGGGGTTCACGCCTCCCCACTCCTGATCCCCCCTGCGGGGACGGGATGCGGTGTTCTGACCCCTGATCTGACCCAACCATGCTGGTTAGCTCGACGGCAGACATTTGTCTGACGAGCCGCCCCGTGCGCGCCAGTTGAGCGTGCCGGCAACGAGTCGGGTTCACAGCTTTCGATATCAGTACTGACGCCTGGCCTGGCCCGCGACAGGGCCCTTCTGCAAGCGAAAATCAGGATTTAAAGTTATGAAGCAACAACATACTGCCAGCCGGCACAAGCAACAGGGGTTCGTCGCCCCGGGCCGTGCCAATGAGAAGCTCTCCTCCCGGGTGCTCGACGAGGCCGACAAGTCCCTCGAATACACCCTCACTGCCGTGCGCGGCAATATCGACGGCCTGACCGCGACCGAGGCGGCCAATCGTCTGGTCCAGTTTGGCCCCAACGAGGTGACCCACGACAAACCGCCTCATCCATTGATCCAGCTGCTGCAGGCGTTCAAGAACCCCTTCGTGATGGTGCTGATCGTGCTCGGGCTGGTCAGTTACGTGATGGACGTGCTGATGGCTGAGCCCGGCGACGAGGACTGGGTCAAGGTGATCATCCTCGGTGTCATGGTGGGCTTGAGCGGTCTGCTGCGCTTCTGGCAGGAGTACCGTTCCGCCAAGGCGGCCGAGGCGCTCAAGTCGCTGGTGCGCAACACAGCCACCGTACAGCGTCGTCCCTCGCCGGGCGCCACCCCCCAGCGCAAGGAAGTGGCAATGACCGAGCTGGTGGCCGGAGACATAGTGCACTTGCAGGCGGGGGACATGATCCCCGCCGACATCAAGCTGATCGAATCCCGCGATCTCTTTATCAGCCAGGCGGTGCTGACCGGTGAAGCGTTGCCGGTGGAGAAGTACGACACCCTGGGCGCAGTGGCCGAGAAGTCGGCAGACGGCAACAGCACAGGGGACGTGGGGTTGCTCGACCAGCCCAACATCTGCTTCATGGGCACCAATGTGGTGAGCGGTACAGCCAAGGCTGTGGTGGTGGCCACCGGCAGCGACACCTACTTCGGTTCGCTGGCCCGCAACGTGGTGAGCCACAAGCGCATCGAGACCAGTTTCGATCGCGGCGTCAATAGCGTTACCAGGCTGCTGATCCGCTTCATGCTGGTGATGGTGCCCATCGTCTTTATGCTGAGTGGCATCAGCAGTGGTGACTGGATGTCGGCGCTCACCTTCGCGCTGGCGGTGGCGGTAGGGCTCACCCCCGAGATGCTGCCGATGATCGTCTCCGCCAACCTGGCGCGAGGGGCGGTGGCCATGGCCAAGCGCAAGGTGGTGGTCAAACGGCTCAACTCGGTGCAGAACTTCGGTGCCATGGACGTGCTCTGCACCGACAAGACAGGTACCCTGACCCAGGACAAGATCATCCTCGAGCACCACTACGACGTGCGTGGCAACCGGGACGACCGGATCCTGCAGCTGGCCTGGCTCAACAGTTATCATCAGAGCGGCATGAAGAACCTGATGGACATCGCGGTGATCGAGCATGCCGATGTGCTGGGAGCTGGCTGCAAGCCGGCTGGTTACAGCAAGGTGGATGAGTTGCCATTCGACTTCGTGCGCCGCCGGCTATCGGTGATCGTAAAGGATGAGCGTGGCCAGCAGCTGATGGTCTCCAAGGGGGCGGTGGAAGAGATGCTGGCCGTCTCCAGCCAGATCGCCGATGGCCAGGAGGTGCGGGATCTGACCGACGCCGATCGCCTTGCCCTGCTGCGCCAGAGCGAGGAGTTCAATGCCGAGGGCTATCGGGTATTGATCGTGGCGACCCGCGAGATCTCGGCAGGCGAGTGCAAGCAGAGCTATCGTACCAGTGATGAGGTCAATCTGGTGGTGCGCGGCTTCCTCACCTTCTTCGATCCGCCCAAGGATTCGGCCGCACCGGCCATCCGAGCGCTGAACGACTATGGTGTGGCGGTCAAGGTGCTGACCGGTGACAATCCCATCATCACCAGCAAGGTGTGTCGTGACGTAGGGCTGGAGCCCGGCTTACCGCTGCTCGGCAAGGATATCGAAGGAATGGATGACGTGGCGTTGTGCGAGGTGGTCAAGCAGACCACCATCTTCGCCAAGCTCACCCCGCTGCAGAAGTCGCGGGTGGTGAAGGCGCTGCAGGCCAACGGCAACACCGTCGGTTTCCTCGGTGACGGCATCAACGATGCGCCGGCGCTGCGGGATGCGGACGTAGGGATCTCGGTGGACAGCGGTGCCGACATCGCCAAGGAGACCGCCGACATCATCCTGCTGGAGAAGAGTCTGATGGTGCTGGAGGAGGGGGTGATCAAGGGGCGCGAGACCTTTGGCAACATCCTCAAGTACCTCAACATGACCGCCAGTTCCAACTTCGGCAACGTCTTCTCGGTGCTGGTGGCTTCCGCCTGGCTGCCATGGGCACCCATGCTGGCGATGCAGATGCTGATCCAGAATCTGGTGTATGACGTCTCCCAGATGCTGCTGCCGTGGGACAAGATGGATCCCGAGTTCCTCAAGCGACCGCGCAAGTGGGAGGCGAGCAACATCAAGCGCTTCATGCTCTGGCTTGGCCCGACCTCGTCGGTGTTCGATATCAGTACCTATTGCCTGATGTGGTTCGTGTTCGGTGCTGGCACCCTCTATGCCACCGCCAACGGCAGTATGGATCCGCTGGTCAACGGTCAGGCCATCATGAACTCCGGCTGGTTCATCGAGGGGTTGGTGTCGCAAACGCTGGTGGTACATATGCTGCGTACCCGCAAGATCCCGTTCCTGCAGAGTACCGCTACCCTGCCGGTGCTGCTCTCCACCTCGATCGCCATTGCCATCGGCTGCTACCTGCCCTTCTCGCCTGTGGCTGAGCACTTCGGTTTCATCAATCTGGATGGGCCCAAGTACTTCATGTGGTTGGTGATTACCATGCTGGCCTACATGGGGCTGACCCAGACCGTCAAGACCATCTACATCAAGCGCCACGGCCAGTGGTTCTGATGAAGAGTTAGCAAAAAGGCCGGGGTGATCCCGGCGCGACAGAAAAAAGAGAGCCAGTCCGCGCAAGCGGACTGACTCTCTTTATTTGGTGTGACCCGACTCCCTTGTTGGCGAGTATCGGTCTGTGACTCAGAGCTTGAACAGCGGGCGCAAGCGAATACCAATCAGGCTGCCGGCGAGGGCCATCAGCATCCAGACCCAGCCGTGCAGGCTGCCGGAGGCGGTACCGTCGAAGAAGCCGCCGAGGTTGCAGGCGCTGTACATGGCGCCCATCCCCATCAGCAGGCCGCCGAGGATGGAGGCCAGATTGTTGCCGATCCGCATCGGGGCGAAGTTGCCACCACCGCTGATGCAGCGCGCCAGCATGGCCCCCAGAATGCCGAGCCAGAACATGCCGACCATGGGGTTGATGAAGAGCGGCTGGGCCAGCTTGGGGTTGCCCTCGAACAGGCCGAACAGGGAGGCGCCGCGCAGCGCCATGTCATAGACGGCGCCAGTGATGGTCCAGGCCGAGCCGTGCAGGGCGACGACAGTGGAGTTGAGTATGGCGATGATGATGCCGCCGGTCAGTACGGTGAAGCGGCCATCGCGCCAGAACAGGTTACCGCCGCTGAAGAGGGGCTTGAGTTCGCCGGTACGCTTGAGTTCGCTCTTGCGAAACAGCAGGAACAGCACGGCGACCAGCGCCAGGTTGAGCAGCATGCCGCTCCAGATATTGCCGGTCAGGTCTTTTGCCAGCACCACTTGGCTGGAGAAGGTGGCCTCCAGTTCGGGGCGGAACTGGTTGCTGATAAGGGTGCCGATGCCGTAGCAGATCAGCACCAGCCAGAAGCGAGGTTGTCCCTCGCCGCAGCAATAAAGAGTGCCGGTGGCACAGACGCCTGCCAGCTGCATGCCGATGCCGAACAGGAAGGCACCGACGATGAAGGGAATGCCGATAGCCATCACGTTGCCCACCATGGCATCGCCAAACAGGGCGTGACTAAAGGAGAGGAAGGTGGTGAACAGCAGAATTTCGATGGCGATGGTGAGCAGGTGAACCCGCACATAGTAACTGTTGCGCTTGGTCAGCATTTCGCGCCAACCGAACACGATGCCGAAGCGGCTGAAGGAGAGGGTGAAGCCAAAGCCGAATCCGATCAGGGCCATCAGGGCCCATTTCATACCAAAGGTGTTGCCAAGCCAGAGTAACGCTCCCCCCGCGATTGCCACGATGGGGAGCGACCATTTTCGAGTCATAGCTGTAATTCCTTATAGCTGGATGGAGAATAGGGAGTGCGGATCCTATTCCCACATTGAGTCCAAGGCTACCGTTTTAACAGGTCAGGGGGCGAGAAAATGGCATATCGCTTCTGATGACTTTGTTAGCTACTGATTTGATTTTGAAGGCTTTATATTGCTCGTTGCAGCAGGACGCTTGCCGTTGCGCAGCCCATCCAGCGTGAAGATCAGCAGCGCGCTCCAGATACAGGCGAAAGTAAGAGCCTTGTCCATTGCCAGCTCCTCGCCGTAGAGAGTGACAGCGAGGATGAACATCAGGCTGGGGCCTATGTACTGGAAGAAGCCCAGGGTGGAGAGCTTGAGCCGTGTCGCGGCGGCGGTGAAGCAGAGCAGAGGGGCTGTGGTGACGGCGCCAGCAGCGATCAGCAGCAGGTTGAGGTGCCAGTCGTTCTGGGTGAGATGGCTGGTGGGGCTGTCGGCAATGCCCCACAGATAGATTGCTGCCGGTGGCAGCATGATCATGGTTTCGATCAGCAGACCGGTAAGTGCATCGAGGGCCAGTTTTTTGCGCACCAGGCCATAGATGGCGAAGCTCGATGCCAACACCAGTGCAATCCAGGGCAGGGAGCCAAAGGCGATAAGCTGGATCGTCACCCCGGCAAAGGCCAGCGCCACCGCCCACCACTGCAGGCGGCGCAGTTTCTCGCTCAGAAACACCATCCCCAGCAGCACGTTGAACAGCGGGTTGATGTAGTAGCCGAGGCTGGCATCCAGCATGTGGCCGTTGTTGATGGCCCAGATAAACAGCAGCCAGTTGCCGCCAACGGTGACCGAGGTAAACGCCAGGGTGAGCAGCACTTTTGGCTGACGCAGCACTGCCTGCACCTTGTGCCACTGGCGGCCAGCCAGGGTGAGCACCATCAGCAGCACGCAGGACCAGATCATCCTGTGGGTCAGAATTTCAGCGGCCGGGACGGCAGAGATGGTCTTGAAATAGATGGGGGCTATGCCCCAAAGGGTATAGGCGCACAGGGCGTAGATGACGCCCTGGCGCTGGATCTGTTGCGGCATGCGGATGACCTTTACTGATGCGTTGGATGCGGGAAAACATCGCAAAAAATCAGTGTAGCGATCCTTTATCGAGGAAAGAAGCGAATAAACGAAGTTTGAGAATACGGTTGGAAGCTGGTCAGCCTTTGCCGCGACGGATCTTGTCGACGTCCATCAACAGCCACAACATCAGGGCGATGGCGGAGATCCAGGGGCCCCAGGTCACGTAGGCCTCGCCGTGCCCCAGCACGAAAAACAGCAGGGGCAACCCGATCACCAGAAAAAGTACGCTTCCCAGAAAAAATAGCATTTTTGTCTTTATATTTAATGGTTTGCTTATTTGATGATTATATCGATTGTGCCGCCTGATGGAAGACCAAAATGCAAAAGGGGGGATTTCTCCCCCATTGCTGATGATGATGGCTATTTATACCTTTATTCGAGCTGGATCCAGGTACTTTTCAGCTCGGTGTACTTCTCCAGCGCGTGCAGCGACTTGTCACGACCGTTACCAGACTGCTTGAAGCCACCAAACGGCATGGTCATGTCGCCGCCATCCCAGTTGTTGACGAATACGGTGCCAGCACGCAGGGCGCGGGAACCCTTCACCGCCTTGTTGAGATCCGCGGTCCAGATCGCTGCTGCCAGCCCGTAGTCGGTGTCGTTGCCCAGTGCAATGGCCTCTTCGAGCGTGTCGAAACCGGTCACTGCCAGCACAGGGCCGAAAATCTCCTCGCGGAAGATCCGCATCTCGGGTGTCACCTCGTCGAAGATGGTGGGCTCGATATAGAAGCCGCCGCTCTCAAGATTGGTGCGTTTGCCTCCCAGCAGTAGCTTGGCTCCCTCCTGCTTGCCAATCTCGACATAGCGCAGCACCTGCTCCATCTGGATGTGATCCACCATGGCGCCGATGCGGGTCGCAGGGTCGAGCGGGTTGGCTGAGATCCACTCGCGGGCATGGGCCAGCAGTCGCTCCATAAATTGCGGCTTGATGCTGTTTTGCACCAGCAGGCGAGAGGCGGCGGTACACACCTCGCCCTGGTTGTAGAAGATGGCGCCAGCGGCGCTCTTGGCCGCGGTATCCAGGTCCAGCGCATCCGCCAGTATGATGTTGGGGCTCTTGCCGCCGCACTCCATAAAGGCGCGCTTGAGGTTGGACTTGCCGGAACACTCCACCAGGTGCTTGCCGATTTTGGTGGATCCGGTGAAGGTGATGCAATCCACATCCATGTGCATGGCCAGCGCCTCGCCCACGGTATGGCCAAAGCCCGGCAGCACGTTGAACACGCCGTCAGGAATGCCTGCCTCCTTGGCCAGACCTGCGATACGCAAGGCGGTCAGGGGGGACTTTTCGGAAGGTTTGAGAATGACCGAGTTGCCGGTAGCGAGCGCCGGCCCCAGCTTCCAGCAGGCCATCACCAGCGGGAAGTTCCACGGCACGATGGCGGCAACGACCCCGAGCGGTTCCCGGGTCACCAGCGCCAGGGCGGATTCCTCGACCGGCGCGACCTGATCGTAGATCTTGTCGATCGCTTCGGCGTTCCAGGCGATGCAGTTGGCGGCGGCAGGGGCATCGTAGCCCATGGCATCGCCGATGGGTTTGCCCATGTCCAGCGACTCCAGCAGTGCCAGCTCCACCTTGTTGAGACGCATCAGTTCGGCGAAGCGCTGCATGATCAGCTTGCGCTGTTTCGGCGGCAGGCCGCTCCAGCGCTTGTCGTTGAAGGCATCACGCGCGGCCTGTACCGCCAGCTCGGCATCGGCGGCATCGCAGGCTGCTACCTTGGTCAGCAGCTTGCCGTTGGCCGGGTTGATACAGTCGAAGGTGGCACCATTGACGGCATCCCGATAGCTACCGTTGATAAAGGCTTGTGAGGGCAGGGTCAGATGGGCGGCCTTGTGTTGCCACTGGGCCAGGGTCAGGTCACTCATGTTCACTCCTTGAACCGGCAAAAGTCATTGTCCGCGTATCAATATGCTAAACATCCTGCCACTTGTAAATCCATTTTGTAACAATTCATTAAACATTGGCGGCTGGCTGACCCCTTATCACCCTGTTAGAAACTGGCGGGGGTATTGGCCGAAATCAATACGCACTCCTGCTCGCCCACATTGCGAAAACGGTGAGGAGTGCGGCTGTCGAAGTAGTAGCCGTCCCCCGGTGTCAGCAGGTAGATCTGCTCACCCACGGTCACTTCAACCTCGCCCTTGATAACGATGCCGCACTCTTCACCCTCGTGGCTCAGCATGTCGTCGCCAGTGTCGGCGCCCGGTGGCAGCACCTCCTGCAACATGCCGATGGCACGGTTGGCACGGCTGTGGCCCACCAGCCGGTAGCTGATGGGGTGAGTGCCGAGATCCGGCATATCGGCGGCGCGAAAGATCACTTCGGAGTCCATTTCGGTCTCGTCAGTAAAGAAGCTGGCCAGTGACATGGGGATCCCTTCCAGCACCTTGCGCAGGGAGGCAACTGACGGGCTCACCTGATTCTTTTCGATCTGGGAGATGAATCCGTTGGTCACGCCCGAGCGTTTGGCCAGCTCGCGCTGGGAGAGGGCCGCCTTGGTGCGAACCGCCTTGAGACGGTGACCGATATCCATCGATAGACACTCCTTGACTGTTTACTATTATTAAATTTGTGTTAAATATCTTATACCACCCTGTAGAGTCATCTAGCTAGGGGTGGCATTAGACAGGGCGATAATGAGCCCTTTTTTATGGATTCAGGTGTTTAATTTAATAGGCAATGGCCAATAGTTGCTAAACACCTTAAGGATGAGGTGACCATGAAACCGATCAGCGACATCAATACTCCCTCCGACATGTCCGCCTTCTGGATGCCGTTCACCGCCAACCAGCAGTTCAAGGCGGCGCCGCGCATCCTGAAGTCGGCGGAGGGGATGTATTATCACTCAGAGGATGGCCGCAAGATACTGGATGGCACTGCCGGACTCTGGTGTTGCAACGCGGGCCATGGTCGGCGCGAGATTGCCGAGGCGGTCTCCCAGCAGATTTCCCACCTCGATTTCGCCCCCACTTTCCAGATGGGCCACCCGTTGCCGTTCGAGCTGGCCAACCGGCTGGTGGAGATCGCTCCCCAGGGCTTTGGCCATGTCTTCTATACCAACTCCGGCTCAGAGTCGGTTGATACCGCGCTCAAAATCGCACTGGCCTGGCAGCGGGCTCGCGGTCAGGGCACCCGCACCCGGCTGATTGGTCGCGAGCGGGGTTATCACGGGGTTGGCTTTGGCGGCATCTCGGTGGGGGGCATTCCTGGCAATCGCAAGTGGTTTGGCTCCCTGCTGACCGGGGTGGATCATTTGCCCCATACCCTCAACATCGCCAAAAATGCCTTCACCAAAGGGTTGCCTGAGGAGGATGTGGCGCTGGCCGACGAGCTGGAGAAGATCGTTTTTCTGCACGATGCCAGCAACATAGCGGCGGTGATCGTCGAACCCATCGCCGGCAGTACCGGCGTGCTGATGCCGCCCAAAGGCTACCTCAAGCGGCTGCGGGAGATCTGCACCAAACACGGCATCCTGCTGATTTTTGACGAGGTGATCACCGGTTTCGGTCGCCTTGGCTCTCCCTTCGCCGCGCAGGAGTTCGATGTCATCCCCGACATGATCACCTGCGCCAAGGGGCTCACCAACGGCGCTATCCCCATGGGAGCTGTGCTGGTGCAAAAGCATATTTATGACGACATGATGGCGGCAGGTAAGGGGGCTATCGAGCTGTTCCACGGCTACACCTATTCCGGTCATCCGGTGGCTGCTGCTGCGGGTCTGGCGACCCTCGAGATCTATCGCAACGAGAACCTGCTTAGCCGCGCCGCGGATCTGGCGGGCTACTGGGAGGAGGCGGCCCATTCGCTGAAGGGCTGCAAGCATGTGAAGGATGTGCGCAACTACGGGCTGGTGGCCGGTATCGAACTTGAATCCATGCCGGATGCGCCGGGCAAGCGCGCCTATGAGGTGTTTGTCCGCTGCTTCGAGAAGGGGGCGCTGATCAGGGTGACCGGCGACATCATCGCCCTGTCGCCACCCCTCATCATCGAGCGCAGCCAGATCGATGATCTCTTCACCCTGCTGCAGGATGCCCTGCAGGCACAACCCTAACCCATTTGATGGCCCCGCGCTGGCGGGGCCTTGCGTTGTCTTGTTCAGCGCAATCACCACATCAATTATCACGGAGGATACATGACATACAGGGTCAGCAACTTCATCAACGGCCAGCCGCAGGAGAGTCGTAGCGAGCGCCAGGGCGCCATCTTCAACCCAGCCTGCGGCAAGCAGCAGGGGAGCGTCGGGCTTTCCAGCGCCGCCGAGTGTCAGGAGGCGATCGCCATCGCCGAGCGTGCCTTTGCCGACTGGTCGCAAACCCCGCCGCTGGTGCGGGCTCGGGTCTTTTTCCGCTTCAAAGAGTTGATGGAGCAGCACAGGGACGAGCTTGCCCAGCTCATCAGCCGCGAACACGGCAAGGTCTTCTCCGATGCGCAGGGTGAGTTGACCCGAGGGCTGGAGGTGGTGGAGTTTGCCTGCGGCATTCCCCATCTGCTCAAGGGGGAGCACTCCCTCAACGTCGGCCGTGGGGTGGACAGCTACTCCATGATGCAGCCGGTCGGGGTCTGCGCCGGTATCACCCCGTTCAACTTCCCGGCCATGGTGCCGCTCTGGATGTTCCCGGTCGCCATCGCCTGCGGCAACACCTTTATTCTCAAACCCTCCGAGAAGGATCCCTCTCTCTCGCTGCGGATGGCCGAGCTGCTCAAGGAGGCCGGTCTGCCGGACGGCGTGCTCAACGTGGTGAACGGTGACAAGGAGGTGGTGGATGTGCTGCTGACCGACCCGCGAGTAGGTGCCGTGTCGTTTGTCGGTTCCACCCCTATCGCCCAGTACATCTATGCCACCGCCTCGGCCCACGGCAAACGGGTGCAGGCGCTGGGCGGCGCCAAGAATCACATGGTGGTGATGCCGGATGCGGATCTCGATCAGGCGGTCTCTGCCCTGATGGGGGCCGCTTATGGGGCCGCGGGCGAGCGCTGCATGGCCATTTCGGTAGCCGTGGTAGTGGGTGACGAGACCGCCGATGCCTTGGTAGCCAAACTGAAACCGCTCGTTGAGAAGCTGCGGGTGGGCCCGGGGCTGGGCCAGAGCCCGGAAAACGAGATGGGGCCGCTTATCAGCAAGGAGCATCTGGCCAAGGTGCGCGGTTATGTGGATCAGGGGGTGGCCGAAGGGGCCGCGCTGCGAGTCGATGGTCGCACGCTGAGCCACGACGAGGGTTACTTTATCGGTGGCTGCCTGTTTGACGAGGTGACCCCCGAGATGCGCATCTATCGCGAGGAGATCTTCGGCCCCGTGCTCTCCATCGTGCGGGTGCCGGACTACGAGACGGCGCTGCGACTCATCAATGAACATGAGTACGGCAATGGCACCGCCATCTTTACCTGCGACGGCGACACCGCGCGGGACTTCACGGCGCGGGTACAGGTCGGTATGGTAGGGGTGAACGTTCCCATTCCGGTGCCGATGGCGTTTCACAGCTTTGGCGGCTGGAAGCGCTCCATCTTCGGGCCGCTCAACATGCACGGGCCGGATGGGGTTCGCTTTTATACCCGGATGAAGACGGTGACGGCGCGCTGGCCCCAGAGCCTGCGCAGTGGTGCCGAATTCTCCATGCCAACCATGAAGTGATGAGCCCAGGGCTCACCACCATGATTTGATTCTCTTGCCCCCGCAGATCGCTGGTCTGCGGGGGCACTTCTGTAAAGGAGCAACAGATGCGATTGGGAATTCTCGATTGTGACCGGCTGGATCCCGATCTGGCGGATCGTTTTGGCCCCGTCTACTCCGAGATGTTTATCAGGGGGTTTCAGCCGCTGGCACCCGAGCTGGAGTTTCGGGTCTGGTCAGCCATCGATGGGGAGTTGCCGGAGGATCTGCACGAGTGCGATGCCTGGCTCATCACCGGCTCGCGCCACGATGCCTATAGCGATATCCCTTGGATCCAGGCGTTGCGTGGCTGGATCCGTCGGGCCCATGATGCCGACGTCAAGCTGGCCGGGATTTGTTTTGGTCATCAGGTGATCGCCCAGGCGCTGGGGGGCGAGGTGGTGAAGTCTACCAAGGGGTGGGGGCTGGGAGTGTCGGTGCACCCCATGTTGGCTGATGAGCCCTGGATGGCGCCGTCTCGTGATCAGATCCGTATTCTGGCCAGTCATCAGGATCAGGTGGCCCTGCTGCCCCCCGGAGCGACCCGGCTGGCGGGCAACGATTTTTGTCCCAACTTCATGTTCCTGCAGGGGGACAACATAGTGGCCATTCAGGGGCACCCCGAGTTCTCGGTGGAGTACAACCGGGCGCTGATCGAGCGACGCCGTGGCCTGCTGCCCGACGAGCGTTACCAGAGCAGCCTCTCCTCGCTGGAGGGGGAGGTGGATTCGACCACCATGATGCAGTGGTTGCTGCAGTTTTTGGGGATCCTGCCGCTGCAGGCCGGCGCGGCCTGAGCCCGGTTTGTCAGCGACCCCCTTCGGGTGCTAGATTTTGTAGCAAAATGAAGGATCAAGCGCTGCGATGTCGGGATCGGATGATACACTGGCCGCCCTTTGTGGCGGCCTGTTTGTCTGGCGTGATCGCCGCACCAGCTTGAGAGGGTGAAGCCTTGAAACTACAGCAATTGAAGTACTTGATCGCGATCCGGGACCACAACCTCAACGTCTCGGTGGCGTCCGATGCGCTCTATACCAGCCAGCCCGGGGTCAGCAAGCAGATCGGCCTGCTGGAGAGCGAGCTGGGAGTGCGGATCTTCGAGCGCCGTGGCAAGCATCTGCATCGTATCACCCCGGTGGGCGAGGAGATCATCAAGTGTGCCGAGGCGATGCTCAACATCGAGAGCAAGATCAAGGCGATCTCCCGCGAGTATCTGGATCCGACCGTGGGCACCCTCAACATCCACACTACCCACACCATCGCCCGCTATCTGCTGCCCAAATCGGTTACCTACTTCACCAAGAAGTACCCCAAGATCTCGTTCCACC
The DNA here is from genome assembly GCF_049174455.1 of Aeromonas sp. 601027. NCBI lineage: Bacteria > Pseudomonadati > Pseudomonadota > Gammaproteobacteria > Aeromonadales > Aeromonadaceae > Aeromonas > Aeromonas sp. 601027. The sequence goes on from NZ_JAAKTN010000012.1 coordinate 56,363, forward strand.
TCCATCCGGTGATGTCGGCGAGCAAGGAGCAGATCAGCAAGGGGTACTCCGATTTCTCCATCGTTGCCCACGAAATTGGCTTCGACAAGGAGCTGATCGCGCTGCCTGCCTACCTCTGGACCCTCTCGCTGGTGGTGCCGCAGGATCACCCGCTGGCCAAGGTGAAGAAGCCGACGCTGGAGCAGCTCTGCCACTACCCGATCCTCAGTTACGAGAGCGGTGCCACCGGTCGGCAGGTGCAGGACGAGGTGTTTCAGGCGGCGGGGCTGACCCCGAGCTACTACATGACGGTAATGGATGCCGGAGTGATCAAGCGCTACGTGGAGCTGGGCTTTGGCATAGGCATCATCTCCTCGCTGGTGGCCAACGACAATGACACCCCCGGGCTGGTCTCCATCAATCTGGAGCACCTGTTCAAGCCCTGCCCGGCCCAGATCTGCTTCAGCAAGAGTATTCTGCTGCAGAACTACATGTATGACTTCATCAGCTCCTTCTCGCCCCACCTCACCAAGGAGGTGATCCAGAGCGTGATGCAGCAGCCGACCCAGGCGCGCATCGACGAGCTGCTGGCCGGGGTAGAGCTGCCCATCTATTGATCCCGATCGGATTCCCGATCGCTGCCGGTTGTCTCTTCTGTCAGGCTGGGCTCTACTCGGGGTTAGCCTGTCTCTTTTGGGCTATCTCCATCGTCCGAGGTCTCTATGTCCCGCATTCTGCTGCTTGCCAATCTCAACTGTGATCATGTGCTCTCCCTCTCCGAACCGCTGGTGGCGGGGGCCCGGCTGCAATATGTGGATCAGGGGCGCAGGCTCGGCGGTGGCGCCGCCAATACCGGCATCGGGCTGGTGTGGGCAGGTCACGAGGTGACCATTGCCTCCCGCATCGGGCTGGACGAGACCGGCGACTGGCTGCTGGAGCAGGCGGCCGGTTACGGGCTGGATTGCAGCCATGTGGAGCGCTTTGGCGGCGAGACCGGCGAGCTGCTGATCCTGGTGGACTCCACCGGCGAGCGCACCATACTGCGCCGCCCGCGGCGTCCCGACCTGCCCGGCGATCTGCCGCTGGATGGGGTGGATTGCCTCTATGTGAACTATCCCGGCACCGCCATCATCAGTTACATGCGCCAGATGCTCGGCAAGAGCTTTGTGTTGGCCCAGTATCCCAAGGGCGGCCAAGCGCGCCGCCCCTGTCATGTACTGGTGGCCTCCCGCTCCGATCTCGGCGAGGTGAGCGACCCTTGGCAACACGCCCGACAGCTGGCGGGGGAGCAGCTCGAATGGCTGGTGCTGACCGAAGGAAAGGCGGGGGCGGTGGCCATCCACGGCGATGAGCAGATCCGGGTTGCCGCGCGGCCAGTCTCGGTGGTCGATACCACGGGAGCAGGGGATGCTTTCGCTGGCGGATTGATCCATGGCCTGGCGCGCGGCATGGCGATCAAGGATGCGCTACAGTGCGCGGTGGACTGGGGGGCGTTTGCCGTCGCCTCCGAGAGCTCCATCCCATCGGTCGCGCTGAAAAACTGGCTGAAACAGCCGCACTGACGCCCCGTTTATTCACTGTTCGAAGGGAGATTTCCCCTCTTGTCTGTTGGGTGCGGCGGTGAGGAATTTCGGGAAATTTAGCCGCCAGAATGGAGGTAAACGCCGGGCTAACCCGGCAAGTTTGCGATCAATCAAAGAAAGTGTCGATTTATGTGCATCTTCATCGACACCCGGTTGTGCTGCTCTTAACCTTGTCACTCCGCAACTCAGATTAAGAGACAGGCCCCTCCTCTGGCGAACCAATGGCGAACAGAGGCAAACCGGTTGTCTCCTGCCTCTTAGCTCAATGTTGTCGTCCTGATTCCTGGCTTGTAGTAAGAGGCAAGTGCGACCATGCAACTGACACGATTTACCGACTACGCCCTGCGTACCCTGACCTTCCTGGCGGTGCAGCCGGGCGATCGCCTGTCGACCATTACCGAAGTGGCCGATACCTTCGGCATCTCTCGCAACCACGTGGTCAAGATAGTGCACCAGCTCGGCATCAAGGGGTACATCGAGACGGTACGTGGCAAGCATGGCGGTATCCGCCTCGGTCGCTCCGCGGTCTCCATCAACCTGCGCGATGTGGTGATGGATATGGAGCACGTGCTCTGTCCGGTCGACTGCAAGCGCGAGAACTGCCGTCTCTCCGGTGGCTGCCGCATTCAGGGCATTTTGCGCCGCGCCATGAACGCCTTCCTCGAAGTGCTGGGTGAGTACACCCTGGCCGATGCGGTGCGCGATCCGAACCGTCTCTGCCATCTGCTGGGCATCGAGCAGGAGTCAATTCTGGCGATGGCCTGATGGGCAGGAAGCAAGAACAGATATAGAAGGGGCCTGATGGCCCCTTTTGTTTGTCAGCGATTGCCCGGCTGGCGGATCAGGGTGATGGCGCCGTGCAGACAGGCGAGGCCGCAGGCGCCGCAGCCATTGCAGGCATCCATGTTGACGTTGATGCCATCGGCTGTGGCCTTGATTGCCTGCTGGGGACAGGCATCTTCACAGAGCAGGCAGTAGAAGCCCTGCCGTGCCTGACAGCTCTCTTCAATCTGCACCCGGGTCTGCACCTGACGACCCAGCTGCAGGTCGAGGGCGCCGGTGGGACAGGCTCTGGCGCAGCTGCCGCAGTAGCTGCACTGGCCACAGGCGAGATCGAGTACCGGCGTACCGGCGATGGGGCTCCCCTCGTACTCCTCCTGGGTGGCCGGTTTGAGCAGACCGCGCGGGCAGGCCTTGAAACACTCGCCACAGCGGCTGCAGAGGGAGAGGTACTGGGACTCCTCGATGGCCCATGGCGGGCGCGCTTCATGGCAAACCACTGCGGGCTTGCGGGAAGCTTGCCAACCTTGTGTCAGCCAACGGAGGAAATAGTGAGTCATGCTCGCCCCTGATACCTATTAGGGGTTAATTTTATCGAAGTTTCGGGAAGCAGGCCAGAGAATAGCGGCCGTCAGGATCGCAAGCGCAGTTGCCCTTGTGTAAGCTAGGCGGGTCTTTTTACGTGGTTGAATGAAAACATATGTGGCTATTTCTCTGGCGTTCGTCCCTGCTCTATATCTTTCCCCTGCTGATGTGGGGCTACTGCCGCATCAAGGGCATCGAGTTCGTCGAGCTCGATACCGGGGTTAACAGCCACAAGTGGGTGGTGCTCGCCGCCTACCTCATCTACGTGCTGCTCTGGCTGCTGGCCAACCGCTATCTCGAACTCTTCCTGCGCCAGCGGAGCCGTAAATGATCGAGCCCGGGCTCTGGGTCATCCTGCTGCCAGCCGCCGTGCTGGCCCTCGGGCTTGGCTGGCTGATCGGGCGACGGGCCGCCACGGCACAGGCTCAGGAGCTGATGCTGGCGCAGGAGCGGCATCAAGCGTTGCAGGATCGTTTCGACGAGTTGCAGGATGAGCGCATGCAGGGCCAGCAGAAGCTGGATCAGCAGCAGACCCTGCTCATCAAACTCACCGCCCGACTCAAGGATGCGGAAGCGACCCTGCGCAGCGAGCGGCTGGCTGCCGCCGAGAAGCTGCAACTGCAACAGGAGGCGGAGCAGCGCCTCAGCCAGCAGTTCGAGAACCTTGCCAACCGGATCTTCGAGCAAAACTCCGGCAACTTCCGCGAATTGAACCAGAGCAGCCTCGATCTGCTGCTCACGCCACTCAAGGAGCAGCTCGAGGGCTTTCGTCGTCAGGTGGGGGAGACCCACGCCCAGGAGACGGCCCAGCGCCACAGCCTCAAGTTCGAGCTGGAGCGCCTCGCCGAGCTCAATGCTCGTATGACCGAAGAGGCTGCGGCCCTGACCCGCGCCCTCAAGGGCGACAGCAAGCAACAGGGCAATTGGGGGGAAGTGGTGTTGGCGCGGATCCTCAGCGAATGCGGCCTGCGCGAGGGCCACGAGTACCACACCCAGGTCAATATCGAGGTGGAGAAGGGCAAGCGCTACCAGCCCGATGTGATTGTCCACCTGCCGCAGGAAAAAGACATCATCATCGACGCCAAGGTGTCGCTGACCGCCTACGAGCGCTGGTATAACGCCGGGGACGAGCTGGAGAAGGCTGTGGCGCTCAAGGAGCACGTCGCCTCGGTGCGCAACCACATCCGCGAGCTGGGCCGCAAGGATTATCAGCAGTTGCCCGGGGTGCGCACCCTCGACTATGTGCTGATGTTCGTGGCGGTGGAGCCCGCCTTCCTCACCGCGATGGAGGCCGATCCCTCGCTGGTGCGTTACGGTCTCGACAACAATATCCTGCTGGTGAGCCCCACCAATCTCATGGTGGCTCTGCGCACCATCGAAAACCTGTGGCGCTACGAGCGGCAGAACCAGAATGCCCGCCAGATTGCCGAACGGGCCGGTCGCCTCTACGAGAAGCTGCGGCTGTTTGTCGAGGAGATGCAGCAGATGGGCGGCAGCCTGCACAAGGCGCAGGAGAGCTACGACAAGGCGATGGGACGGCTGGTCAACGGCCGTGGCAACCTGATTGCGCAGGTCGAGCGTTTCCGCGAGCTGGGGGTGGAGGTAACAAAGAGCCTACCCGAGCCGCTAGTTGAGCGCGCGCTGGAACGCGACAAGGAGCGGGAGTAGTTTTTCCCTGCATCGCCATCCGCAAAAGGTCCAACCCCGGTTTGGGCCTTTTGCCATTTAACTTTGTTAACAGGCGATGGCTCCCATTCCCACTCGTCTTCTGAGTTTTTGGTATTGCTGGCCAAAGCTGGTTGTTTTTAGAACTGCACTGGTTGGTTGAGTCAATATATGAGCTGCGAGATAAAACATCCCTCGTTGTTTTAATGTCTGCGATCCATATTCCCCCCAACGGCTACCCCCTGTCTCATAGCTCGCTTCTTGCAAGGCGAAGATAACTTTCTCGGTAGGGTATGTATCTTCCTTACCGAATTGACCGAAAAACGAAGCGCGGAAGTGCCCAACAATATCTGGTGTAATATCCATCAAAAACCCTCTTTGTAAGAAGTAACCTCACGGTTACGCAATTAGAATGAGGGAGTTTGGAGTATTGCTCAACTCATTGTTTATAATGGTTTTTCATTGGCGAATTCGTCATGTGAGGCTTTTGGTTTTATGTCTGACCATGTAACAGGCAAATAGAAACGGCCCACCGAAGTGGGCCGTTTCTATTTGCAGTGCCGGTGTGGATCAGCGGCTGGCGGCGCGGGCGCTCAGCTCGGCTTTCTCGCTATCGCTCAGGAAGGCCAGGGTCAGGCCGTTCTGCTGGGCGGTGCGGATTTCGCTCGCGGTCATGCCGGCGGCCGGAGCGGCCACTTCATATTCGTGGGGCAGGTCGATCCCTTCCACCGCCGGATCGTCGGTGTTGAGGCAAGCCAGCACGCCAGCGGCCAGGAACTGGCGGATCGGGTGTTCGGTCAGGCTCGCCACTGTGGTGGTCTGGACGTTGGAGGTGAGGCAGGATTCGATGCCGATGCGGTGCTCGGCCAGATAGGCCATCAGGGCCGGATCCTGAATCGCTTTGACGCCGTGGCCGATACGCTCGGCGCCCAGCTCGCGAATGGCTTGCCACATGCTCTCGGGGCCAGCGGCTTCACCTGCGTGTACGGTGACGCGCATGCCTGCATCGCGCACCTGACGGAAGTGATCGACAAAGAGTTCCCCCGGGAAACCCAGCTCGTCACCGGCCAGATCGATGGCGACCAGCTTGTCGCGGTGGGCCAGACAGGCGGCCAGCTCCCGATTGCACTGCTCGGTGCCGAAGGTGCGGCTCATGATGCCGATCAGGTTGGTCTTGATACCGAAATCGCGGCTGCCCGCGGCCACGCCGTCGATGATGGCTTCTACCACGCCCTGCGGGTGCAGCTTGTGGGCCATCGCCATATAGGCCGGACTGAAACGCAGTTCGGCATAGTCGATACCGGCGCGCAGCAGATCTTCCACGTTCTCGTAGGCGACCCGGCGGCAGGCATCATAGTCGGCCAGCACGGCAACACCCCAGTCCAGCTTCTTCAGGAAGGCGACCAGGCTCGGCTCGTTCTCGACAATCTGTACGTGGGGGCGCAGCGCCTCCAGCTCGAAGGCGGGCAACTGAATGTTGTGTTGGCGACCCAGCTCGAGGATGGTTTGCGGGCGGATGTTGCCGTCCAGATGGCGGTGCAGGTCGGTCAGGGGGAGAGATCTGTCAATCATGGGGGCGCCCTCGTCGAGTCAGGTTTGAAAGCCTGCCATTCTAGGCGGGGCTTTCAAAAAAGATACCCCGTTTATCGTTAAACGGGGTTCTGGCGGGCGGTGATTTGTCAGGGCGTGATGGGAATCGTTTTTCCCCGGGACTCAGGAGAGATCGAGTTCCTTCAGCTTGCGGGTCAGGGTGTTGCGACCCCAACCGAGCAGGCGCGCCGCCTCCTGCTTGTGGCCGTGGGTGTGTTCCAGCGCCGTTTCCAGCATGATCCGTTCGAACTGAGGCATGGCATCTGCCAGGATGTCTGTCTCTCCCAGCGCCAGCTTGCTGGCCACCCACTCTTGCAACTGTTGCTGCCAGCAACCGGGCAACGCCGGTTGGCCCGGTTCGGCGTTGTGGGTGATGGGAGTGAGCAGCTCGGCAGGCAGGTCGCCGACCAGCACTTCTTGCCCCGAGGCCATCACGGTAAGCCAGCGGCAGACGTTCTCCAGCTGGCGCACGTTGCCCGGCCAGGGCAGGCGGCTGATATAGGCCTGGGTATCCGGGTGCAGGCTCTTGGCCTCGACGTTCAGCTCTTTGGCGGCGCGCAGCAGGAAGTGACGTGCCAGCTGGGGGATGTCCTCACGGCGCTCCTTGAGGGCGGGGATGTGGATGCGGATGACGTTGAGACGGTGGAACAGATCCTCGCGAAACTCGCCATCGGCGACCCGTTTCTCCAGATTCTGGTGGGTGGCGGCGATGATCCGTACATCCACCTGCACCGGCTGGTGGCCACCGACCCGGTAGAACTGGCCATCGGCCAAGACCCGCAGCAGCCGAGTCTGCACATCCAGCGGCATGTCACCGATCTCGTCGAGAAACAGGGTGCCACCGTCGGCCTGCTCGAAGCGGCCGTGGCGGATGTTGTTGGCGCCGGTGAAGGCCCCCTTCTCGTGACCGAACAGCTCGGATTCGATGAGATCTTTCGGGATAGCCGCCATGTTGAGGGCGATAAAGTTCTTGTGGGCGCGCGGGCTGTGCTTGTGCAGGGCGTGGGCGACCAGCTCCTTGCCGGTACCGCTCTGACCGTTGATCAGCACCGAGATGCTGGAGCGTGACAGGCGGCCTATGGCGCGGAACACCTCCTGCATCGCCGGTGCCTCACCGATGATTTCGGGAGTGGCGGTGGCTTCTTGCTGACGAGACTTGCGCTTGGTGCGCTGCTCCTTGAGATGATTCTCGGCGCGGCGCACCAGGGTCACCGCTTCGTCGATGTCGAACGGTTTGGGCAGGTACTCGAAGGCGCCGCGCTGGTAGGCGTTGACCGCGCTGTCGAGATCCGAGTGGGCGGTCATGATGATGATGGGCAGATCGGCCTGACGGCGGTGGATCTGCTCCAGCAGGCTCAAACCATCGATGCCGGGCATCCGGATATCGGAGAGGATGACATCGGGCGATCGCAGCTCAAGGGCGTGCAGCAGGGCTTCGCCATCGGCAAAGCTCTCGCAGTTGAAGCCTTCGCTGCCGAGAGTGCGCTCCAGCACCCAGCGGATAGAACTGTCGTCATCGACGATCCACACTTTGGCGGTCATGGGGTTCCCTTACTTGCGAAGCGGTAGAAAAATGGTGAATTCGGTGTGACCCGGCCAGCTGATGCAGTCGATCCGCCCCTTGTGCTGGTCGATCAGGTTCTGGGCGATGGAGAGGCCGAGCCCGGTTCCCCCCTCCTTGCCGGTGATCATGGGGTAGAACAGGGTGTCGCGAATGGCATCGGGAATGCCGGGGCCGTTGTCGATGATCTTGATCTCCGCCGCCAGCCGGTAGCGCTGGCCGTGGATGGTGATCTGGAACGCGGTGCGGGTCTTGATACGGATAAGCCCGGTCTGATCGCCCAGTGCTTCGGCGGCGTTGCGCACTATGTTGAGAAACGCCTGCTGCAGCTGATCCGGCTCCATCTCGAATTCGGGGATGCTGGGATCGTAATCCCGCTCGATGCGAACAGAGGGAGGGAGTTCGAGCTCCACCAGTCGGCGTACCTGTTCCAGTACCGAATGGACATTGTGCATCTGGTGACGGCCGGGGCGCTGGGGGCCGAGCAGCCGATCGACCAGTACCCGCAGCCGATCGGCCTGTTCGATGATGATGCCGGTATATTCGCGCAGCGCCGGGTCGGGCAGCTCTTTTTGCAGCAGCTGGGCCGCGCCACGCAGGCCGCCGAGGGGATTCTTGATTTCGTGTGCCAGGCCGCGCACCAGCTCCTTGGCCGCCAGCTGCTGGGCATGTTGCTGCTGCTCCTGACTGATCTTCTTCTGCTGGTCGATCTTGCGCAGCTCCACGACCAGCAGACGCTGTTCGTGGTCGGCCATGGGGGTAGCGCTCAGCTCCACCAGTCGCGGTTCTCCCTCTACCACCAGAGTCACTTCGCTATCGGTAAAGCCTTGCCCTGAAACGAGGCACTGCTTGAGCCGTTGCAAATCGAGGGAGATATGTTCCAGCAGATGAGGCAGTTCGATGCCGATCAGCCGGCGTTCACTGAGGGAGAGCAGCTGTTCAGCCGCCGGGTTGACGAATTGGATGCAGAGCCGTTCATCCATCAGGATCACGGCGGTCAGCAAATTATCCAAGAGTGTTTTGGCGTTGTCCGAGCGGGTTGGCACAGGTTTCTCCCTAAAACGGTGCTACACACCTATTATGCACCGATATGGTGCATAGAGTTTACCCGCATCGGTGCGCTATATCACCCTTGGTTGGCTTTGGGGGTGGGTTTGGGAGCCGGAGTCACGGTCGCTCTATGCAGGTAAAAGGTGACTGGTGTAGATTTAGCAAGGATCGTACCGTCTTTGGCGAGCAGCTCGAGCTGAGCTTCGTGGGCACCGCGATCGACATTTTCGACCCGGATAGAGAGGCTGTTGCTGACGATGGGGGCTGCCTTGCCATCCAGAGTCAGGCGCACATCATACTGGGTTGGCGGTTTGGGGCTGATTTGACCCTGAAAGACGATATTGCCTGTGTTGTCGCGCAGGGTGCTGCCCTGTTCAGGGGAGAGCAGCTCGATCACCAGTTTGGCCGCCTCCTGCTCCTTCTTGGCATCGGCGCCAGTCAGGCTGTTGAAGTTGTCTACCTGTACCGAGCTGGGGGCGCTACCCAGCAGGGGAGCAGCCCGCAGATCCACCTCCTTTACGTTTTTGCCGGGAGGAGGGGCATCCGTGTAGTGGGTAATGCCATTGCCATCGACCCAGGAGTAGACCTTGGCCGCATGAGTACTGAATGAGGTCAGTAACAGGAGGGTAATTGCTCCTATGCCATGTATCTTGTTCATCCATCTCTCCTTGACGGTATCTTGCTTAATCCTATCAGAGAAAAAACCCGCCATCTGGCGGGTTTTGTCACGATTCGGCAAGCTGCCCCAATCTAAATGGGCTGTCTGCTGCGACTTAGACGGAGTAGTACAGTTCGAACTCCAGCGGGTGCGGGGTCATGCGAACACGGTCAACATCCTGCTGTTTCAGTTCCAGATAGGAGTTGATGAAGTCATCGCTGAACACGCCGCCACGGGTCAGGAACTCGCGGTCAGCATCCAGAGCTGCCAGGGCTTCGTCCAGAGAGCCAGCAACGGTCGGCACTTCTGCAGCCTCTTCCGGCGGCAGGTCGTACAAGTTCTTGTCCATGGCATCGCCCGGATGGATCTTGTTGATGATACCGTCCAGACCGGCCATCAGCTGGGCTGCGAAGGCCAGGTACGGGTTGGCAGCCGGATCCGGGAAGCGCACTTCGATACGACGAGCTTTCGGGCTCGGTACCACCGGGATACGGATGGAGGCAGAACGGTTGCGGGCAGAGTAGGCCAGCATGACCGGTGCTTCATAACCCGGAACCAGACGCTTGTAGGAGTTGGTGGTCGGGTTGGCGAAGGCGTTGATGGCCTTGGCGTGCTTGATGATACCGCCAATGTAGTGCAGCGCCATCTCGGACAGACCGCCATACAGGTCCCCGGCGAACAGGTTGACGCCGTTCTTGGCCAGAGACTGGTGGCAGTGCATGCCGGAGCCGTTGTCACCGAACATGGGTTTCGGCATGAAGGTGACGGTCTTGTTGTAGGCGTGGGCCACGTTGTGGATCACGTACTTCAGTACCTGTACTTCATCTGCTTTCAGCGTAAGAGTGTTGAAGCGGGTAGCGATCTCGTTCTGACCGGCAGTGGCCACTTCGTGGTGGTGAGCTTCAACGACCTGGCCCATCTCTTCCAGCACCAGACACATGGCGGCACGGATATCCTGGGAGGAGTCGACCGGTGCAACCGGGAAGTAACCGCCTTTCACGAACGGACGGTGACCCTTGTTGCCATGCTCATAGGCAGTGCCGGAGTTCCATGCGGCTTCTTCAGATTCGATTTTCACGAAGCTGTGGCCCATGGTGTTGGAGAAGGTGATGTTGTCGAACATGAAGAATTCCGGCTCCGGCCCGAACAGCACGGTGTCAGCGATGCCGCTGGACTTCAGGAAATCTTCTGCACGCTTGGCGATGGAGCGCGGATCGCGGTCGTAGCCCTGCATGGTGGCAGGCTCCAGTACGTCACAAACGATGTTCAGGGTGGTCTCTTCGGTGAACGGGTCCAGCTTGGCGGAGGCTGCGTCCGGCATCAGTACCATGTCGGATTCGTTGATGCCCTTCCAGCCGCCGATGGAGGAACCATCGAACATCTTGCCGTCTTCGAAGAAATCTTCATCAACCTGGTGAGCAGGGATGGATACATGCTGCTCTTTACCCTTGGTGTCGGTAAAGCGCAGATCAACAAACTTGACTTCGTGTTCCTGGATCAGGGCCAAAACGTTCTGGGCTGACATGCTAAGTAACCTCCGGTGTTAAAACTCTCTGGGTGAATGCGTCGTCGTATTCACATAAGCCAGTATCGTGCCAAGTTTGTGACAGCTTGATTTCAGGGCAATCTCGCTGAAGAGGCTCCCCAAAATCAGGCGATCTCGACTCGCGTTGCATCAATTTAGTGCGATGGCGGATCGTTTTGGTGCACTGTAATGGTGCGCGAAATACGGTCACCGCCCATCTAAGCAGGGTTTGTCAGAGAGGTCTATGATCCAGATCTGTTGTTATGCGCGAATGTACTGCAATTCTGCTAGGCAGATCACAAAGGCAAGAGTACAATTAGCGCCCAATTTTACCCGGTGATTGAGGCGAGAATGTTAGAGAATTTACGCAATATTGCGATTATTGCGCACGTTGACCACGGCAAAACGACTCTGGTTGATAAGCTGCTGCAGCAGTCCGGCACCCTGGACCGCTCCACGGAAGGCCAGGAACGGATCATGGACTCCAATGATCTGGAACGGGAACGTGGCATCACCATTCTCGCCAAGAACACTGCGATCCGCTGGAATGACTACCGCATCAACATCGTTGATACCCCGGGTCACGCCGACTTCGGTGGTGAAGTAGAGCGCGTACTGTCCATGGTTGACTCCGTGCTGCTGCTGGTTGACGCCGTAGACGGCCCGATGCCGCAAACCCGTTTCGTGACCCAGAAAGCGTTCGCTCAGGGTCTGAAGCCGATCGTGGTCATCAACAAGGTTGACCGTCCGGGTGCTCGTCCTGACTGGGTAATGGATCAGGTATTCGACCTGTTCGACAACCTGGGCGCGACTGACGAACAGCTGGATTTCAAAGTTGTTTACGCCTCTGCACTGAACGGTTGGGCCACCATGGATCAGGACGTCGAGTCCGAAAACATGGAGCCGCTGTTCCAGGCCATCGTTGACAACGTTGAAGCGCCGAAGGCTGATGCCGAAGGTGGTTTCCAGATGCAGATCTCCCAGCTGGACTACAACTCCTACGTGGGCGTTATCGGTATCGGCCGTATCACCCGTGGTCGCGTCAAGACCAACCAGCAAGTCACTATCGTTGGTGCTGACGGCAAGACCCGTAATGGTAAAGTCGGTCAGGTGCTCGGCTACCTGGGTCTGTCCCGTACTGAAGTTACCGACGCGCAAGCGGGTGACATCATCGCTATCACCGGTCTGGGCGAGCTGAAAATCTCCGACACCATCTGTGACAACGGTGCCGTTGAAGCCCTGCCGCCGCTCTCCGTTGACGAGCCGACCGTGAACATGACCTTCCAGGTCAACACTTCACCGTTCGCCGGTAAAGAGGGCAAGTTCGTGACCTCCCGCAACATTCTGGAGCGTCTGAACCAGGAGCTGGTCCACAACGTGGCCCTGCGCGTGGAAGAGACTGATGATCCGGACAAGTTCCGCGTATCCGGTCGTGGTGAACTGCACCTCTCCATCCTGATCGAAAACATGCGTCGCGAAGGTTACGAGCTGGCGGTATCCCGTCCGGAAGTAATCCTGCGTACTGTTGATGGTGTTCTGCAAGAACCGTTCGAAACTGTGACTGTGGACGTTGAAGAAGCGCACCAGGGTTCCGTGATGGAGCAACTGGGTCTGCGTAAAGGCGAAATGACCAACATGACCCCAGATGGCAAGGGTCGTGTCCGCCTGGACTTCATGATCCCGAGCCGTGGCCTGATCGGCTTCCAGACCGAGTTCATGACCATGACCTCAGGTACCGGTCTGCTCTACCACACCTTCGACCATTACGGTCCGCACAAGGGTGGCAGCATCGGCGAGCGTCAGAACGGCGTGCTGATCTCCAACGCAACCGGTAAGGCCCTGACCTACGCCCTGTTCGGTCTGCAAGACCGCGGTCGTCTGTTCATCGGTCACGCGACCGAAGTGTACGAAGGTCAGGTGATAGGTATCCACTCCCGTTCCAACGACCTGACTGTTAACTGCCTGAAAGGCAAACAGCTGACCAACATGCGTGCCTCCGGTACCGACGAAGCTCAGGTTCTGACTCCGCCGATCCGCATGACTCTGGAACAGGCTCTCGAGTTCATCGATAACGATGAACTGGTAGAAGTGACTCCGAAGAACATCCGTATCCGCAAGAAATTGCTGACCGAGCTGGATCGTAAGCGCTCTGGCCGTGGTTAATGCCATGTGCTGAGTCTCGGCAGCCCTCGCGGCCGCTGACGGCTCACTGATAAACGGACCCAAACCTCTGGTTTGGGTCCGTTTTTTTATGCTTGTGATCCGCTCTGGCCATGCCGATGAGGTCGTTCAGGCCACCGGTAATGGGGCTGATGAGCGTTGAGGGAAAGTCGTGGGGATGGACGAGATAAAAAAGCCGCAGCGGGTGAACGCTGCGGCTTTTTGCTTGCTTACGGTGAGCGTTACTGGCGCCAGAAGGAGGGGAAGAAGAGCACGGCGACCGTCAGGATCTCCAGTCGTCCCAGCAGCATGCCGAATGACAGCAGCCATTTGGCCGATTCCGGCAGGCTGGCAAAGTTGGTGCTGGGGCCGACCACCGGGCCCATGCCCGGGCCGACGTTGGCAACGGCGGTGATGGAGCTGGATATGGCTGTCAGGGGGTCAAGCCCGATGGCGCCCAGCAGTGCGGCTATCATCAGAATGATGGCGAAGTAGGCCAGCACGAAGGAGATCATTGAGCGGATGATGGCGTCATTGACTGTCCGGCCGTTGTACTTCTGGGGAAATACGCCGGAAGGGTGCATCAGTTGGCGCATCTGCTTCTTGAACAGGGCAAAGGCCACCTGTACCCGGAAGATCTTGAGGCCGCCCGCAGTGGAGCCAGAGCAGGCCCCAAGAGCCAGCAGCACGATGAAGACGATGCTGGCGAGCGGCCCCCAGGTGCCGAAGTCACCAAGACCATAGCCGGTGGTGGTGAGTACCGAGACGATGTTGAAGCAGCTGATGCGCAGGGCATCCCAGAAGCCGAACAGATCTCTCTCCCACAGATAGAAGGTCATGATGACTGTGACCCACACCACCAGCCAGAAGAAGCCGCGCACCTGGGCATCCTTGAGCAGGCTGTAGTCCCTGTGATTCAGGCTCTGCACATAGAGTAGAAAGGGCAGGCCGCCGAGGAACATGAACAGGGTGCCAATCCAGTGTGCCGAGTTGGAGAAGTGGGACATGGATTGATCGGAGGTGGAGTAGCCGCCGGTACTGAGGGTGGTCATGGCGTGGTTGATCGCCTCGAACATATTCATGCCGCTGGCCCAGTAGGCCATGAAGCAGAGCATGGAGAGCACCAGATAGACCACAACGATGTTGTTGGCGACCGTCTTGGCACGCGGGGCGCTTTTATCTGACCAGTCCGAGCTCTCGGTCTGGAACAGCTTCATGCCGCCGACGTTGAGATAGGGCAGTACGGCAACCGCCATCACGATAAAGCCGACCCCCCCCAGCCACTGTAGGATGGATCGCCACAACAGGATGCTGCGGGCCATGTTGTCGAGGCCGGATAGCACGGTAGAGCCCGTGGTGGTCACCCCCGACATGGTCTCGAAGTAGGCGTCGGTAAAGTTGATGTGGGTGATGAAGACAAAGGGCAGCGCCCCGAAGATACAGGCAACCACCCAGACCGAGGTGGTGAGCAGGAACATCTCCCGCACCCCCAGATGAAACTCCGCCTTGCGGCCGTAATGGAGGCAGAGCAGGGCGGCGCCGTGGGTGATCAGCACGGACTTGAGAAACTCGACAAATCCCTCTGACCCGGTGAGCAGTGCCAGCAAGGTGGGCAGCCACATGAAGAGCGCCAGCTTGGAGAGCACCAGCCCGAGGGTGAAGATAATGGGACGCAGTTTGATCATGTTCGATAACCTGGTCGTTGATTAACAAAAGACCCGGACCATCCCCTTGGAGGAGCTGAGCCGGGTCTGGTTTGACAGCCTGTGCGCATGAAGACGTTACAGGAAGAAGGGGCTTGGCTGGAACAGCCGCTCCACTTCCGGGATGTACTTCTTGTCCACCAGGAACATGACCACGTGGTCATCCTGCTGGATCTTGGTACGATCGTGGGCGATCAGCACCTCATCCCCGCGCACTACGGCACCGATAGTGGTACCCGGCGGCAGCTTGAGCTCGCCCACCGTCTTGCCGACCACCTTGGAGGTGTTCTCGTCACCGTGGGCAATTGCCTCGATCGCCTCGGCAGCGCCGCGGCGTAGGCTGTAGACGTTGGCGATATCGGCTCGGCGCACATGGGTCAGCAGGGCCGAGATGGTGGCCTGTTGGGGCGAGATGGCGATATCGATGGAGCCACCCTGCACCAGATCCACGTAAGCGCCGCGCTGGATCAGCACCATGGTCTTCTTGGCACCCATCTTCTTGGCGAGCAGCGCCGACATGATGTTGGCCTCATCCTCGTTGGTCACGGCGATGAAGACGTCGATTTGGTCGATGTGCTCCTCTGCCAGCAGCTCCTGATCCGCCGCATCGCCGCAGAAGACGATGGTGTTCTCCAGCAGTTCGGAGAGCTGCTCCGCCCGCTTCTGGTTGCGCTCGATGAGCTTGACGCTGTAGCGCTTCTCCAGCTGGCGGGCGAGACCCGCGCCGATGTTGCCACCACCGACGATCATGATGCGGCGGTAGGGGCTCTCGAGGCGCTGCAGCTCAGACATCACGGCACGGATATGGCCCGCGGCGGCGACGAAGAAGACCTCGTCATCCGCTTCGATGATGGTGGTACCTTGCGGGCGGATCGGGCGGCCCTGACGGAAGATGGCCGCTACCCGGGTCTCGATGTTGGGCATGTGCTCGCGCAGGGTGGAGAGGGCGTTACCTACCAGCGGGCCACCGTAGTAGGCCTTGACCGCCACGAGACCGACGCGGCCACCAGCGAAATCAACCACTTGCAGGGCACCCGGATACTCGATCAGGCGACGAACATAGTCGGTCACCAGCTGCTCCGGCGCGATCAGGTGATCCACCGGCACCGATTCCGGCAGGAACAGGCGATCCCGTTCGGTCAGATAGGCTGGTGAGCGGATCCGCGCCACCTTGTTCGGGGTGTTGAACAGGGAGTAGGCCACCTGACAGGCGATCATGTTGGTCTCGTCACTGTTGGTGACGGCGACCAGCATGTCGGCATCCTGAGCCCCCGCTTCGCGCAGCACCTTGGGGTGGGCGCCGTGCCCGTTGACTACCCGCAGGTCAAACTTGTCCTGCAGTTCGCGCAGGCGCTCGCTGTCGGTGTCGACGATGGTGATGTCGTTGTTCTCCCCGGCCAGGTTCTCGGCCAGGGTGCCGCCGACTTGGCCGGCTCCCAAAATGATGATTTTCATAGGGAACGTCTACTCACGTTGAGGCAGTAAAGGGGAGCGCCAGAACGGAGCTGGCGGCTCTCCCGAATGAGGTTTGTCATGCCCGGCTCAGAGCTTGACCAGTTTGGCGTAGTAGAAGCCATCCATCTCGGCTTCACCCGGCAGGAACTGGCGGCCCGGGCAGTCCGGGGTGTCATGTTCGTGCAGCGGTACCAATTTGGCATCTTTGGTCGCGGCAAGGAAGGCACGGATCTGTTCGCGGTTCTCTTCCGGCAGGACGGAGCAGGTAGCGTAGAGCAGGGTGCCACCGCTTTTCAGCTTGCCCCAGAGGGCATTGAGAATACGGCGCTGCAGCTCGGCCAGCTCGCGGATGTCCTGATCACGGCGCAACCACTTGATGTCGGGATGGCGACGGATGACGCCGGTGGCGGAGCAGGGGGCATCCAGCAGGATGCGGTCGAACTGACCCTCCGGCCACCACTGTTCCGGTGCCGCGGCATCGCCATGGATCACCTTGGCGGTGAGGCCGATGCGGTCCAGGTTCTCCTGCACTCGCTTGAGGCGGTTTTCGTCGGCATCGACGGCGACCACGCCAGCCAGCTTGGGCTGACGCTCCAGCAGGTGGGCAGTCTTGCCACCGGGTGCCGCGCAGGCATCCAGTACCCACTCACCCGGTTGTGGGTCGAGCAGTGCCGCGGCCTGTTGTGCGGCACCATCCTGTACCGAGCAGTCACCGACCTCGAAGCCGGGCAGCTTGGTCACATCGCAAGGTCGCTCCAGCAGGATGCAATCCTCGCCCTCTTCACCGGCCACGGCATTGATGCCGACTTCAGCCATGCGAGCCAGCATGGCATCGCGGCTCTGGCGCTGGCTGTTGTTGCGGATCCACATGGGAGGGCGTTGGTTGTTCGCCTCCATGATGAATTCCCACTCATCGTGATAGGCCTGACGCAGGCGCTTGGTGAGCCACTCCGGATGACCGAGGCGAATGCTGGGAACGCGGTCGATGCGCAGCAGAATGACTTCGGCGCTGCGCTGGAAGTTGCGCAGCACGCCGTTGATGAGGCCACGCAGTGAGGTGCCTTTGAGCAGTTTGACGGCGTTGACGGTCTCGGCCACCGCGGCGTGAGCCGGAATGCGGGTGTAGATGAGCTGATAGAGACCGACCAGGATGAGGTAGTGGAAAATGCGGCTCTTGTTCTTGAGCGGCTTGTCCATCATCTCGTTGACTGCCGCATCGAGGCGGGGCAGCCAGCGCAGGGTGCCGTAGCAGAGTTCTTGCAGGAGAGCACGATCGCGAGGCGCGACCTTCTCCTGGGCAGCAGGCAGAACAGCGGAGAGGGATTGACCCTGATCCAGCACCTGTTGAATAACGAGAGCGGCCTGTGCACGTGTTTTCATAGAGTTACCTTAGATGCGCAAGTCGGGGCCTGGGCCCCGCTTGTGTCAATTCAATCCAGTTCAATTCAATTGCGTGCCGGGTTCAAACCAGTCGCGGCGAGAGTTGAGCAGATCCGAAACGGACATCGCCTTCTTGCCGGGCGGTTGCAGGGTCAGCAGGCGCAGCACACCCTTGCCGGTGGCGATATCGATCCCCTGCTTGTCGGCCTTGAGCAGGGTACCGGCACTCTGGCCGTGTTCGTGCTCGATGACCTCGGCCTGCCACACCTTGATGGTCTGGCCGGCGACCTCGCACCAACTGATGGGCCAGGGATTGAAGGCGCGGATGCAGCGCTCGATGGCAACAGCCTCCATCGACCAGTCGATGCGGGCCTCTTCCTTGGAGAGCTTTTCGGCGTAGTTGGCCAGCGCATCATCTTGCGCCTCGGCAGCGGTTTCACCGGCAGCCATGGCATCGATGGTGTCGACCAGCGCCTGCGGACCCAGCTCTGCCAGCTTGTCATAGAGGCTGGCAGAGGTCTCGTCGGCGGCGATGGGGCAGCTTACCTTGCGGATCATGGCGCCGGTATCCAGCCCCACATCCATCTGCATGATGGTGACGCCGGTTTCGCTATCGCCCGCCCAGATTGAGCGCTGGATCGGTGCCGCGCCACGCCAGCGGGGCAGCAGGGAGCCATGCACATTGATGCAGCCCAGACGCGGGGTATCGAGTACCGCCTTGGGCAGGATCAGGCCATAGGCCACCACGACCATCAGGTCTGCGCCAAGGGCGGCCAGTTCGGCTTGCGCCTCTTCCTTGCGCAGGGTAGCGGGCTGGTAAACCGGCAGGTTGTGGGCCAGTGCCAGCTCTTTGACCGGGCTGGCGGTGAGCTTCTGGCCACGGCCGGCGGGCTTGTCGGGCTGGGTATAAACGGCAACGACCTCGTGGTCGGAAGACAACAACGCCGCCAGGTGACGGGCGGCGAAGTCGGGAGTACCGGCAAAAATCAGTTTCAGCTTATTCAATGGGGCAGATCCTCAGAGGACTTTGCGATCTTCACGGGCCATCTTTTCCAGCTTCTGGCGAATGCGCTGGCGCTTGAGCGGGGACAGGTAATCCACGAACAACTTGCCCATCAGGTGGTCCATCTCGTGCTGGATACAGATGGCGAGCAGGTCGTCCGCTTCCAGCTCGAACGGTTTGCCGTGGCGATCCAGAGCGCGGATCTTGATCTGCTCAGCGCGCGGTACCAGAGCGCGGCTGCCAGGCACGGAGAGACAACCCTCTTCAATGCCGGTGCTGCCACACTGGGAGATCACTTCCGGATTGATCAATACCAGAGGATCTTCACGGTTTTCAGAGACATCGATCACTATGATGCGTTGATGAATATCCACCTGCGTTGCGGCCAGGCCAATGCCTTCCTCCGCATACATGGTTTCGAACATATCATCTACAATTTGTTGTAACTCGGGTGTAAAGGTCTCGACAGGGGCTGCGATAGTACGCAGACGCTCATCGGGAAAACGCAATACATCTAGAATGGCCATAGTTTTTTCTTTAGTTTCGTATAAATGCAGTCAATATTGGCGTAATTCTAGTCATTTACGCCGACAAAAAACAGCAACACTTTGCGCGCAGAGGTAACAGGGAGTGTTATGTATCTGAAGCAAACCATCCTCACCTGCCTGCTGGTGACCATGAGCCAAGCTGCTCTGGCCGATCAGCTGAGGTTGAAAGCGGGTTATCCCGAAAGCTATGTAGTGCAAAAAGGCGATACCCTGTGGGATATCTCCGGCAAATATCTCTCTGAGCCATGGCTGTGGCCCCGGCTCTGGAACATCAATCCACAGATTGCCAATCCGCACTGGATCTACCCAGGGGACGTGCTGCACCTGAGCTGGGTCAATGGTGAGCCCCGGCTGGGCAAAGCGATGCAGGGGGACAAACAGGTCATCCGTCTCGGCCCGAAAACCCGTTATGAGAGCAAGGCAAATCCTATCCCTACTCTGCCCTTCAGCGAGATAGGTCCCTTTTTGCAGACGGACCATATTTTGGCCGACAGTCAGCAGCAGAAAATGCTGCCCTATTTGCTGGGTTCAGACGAAAAGCACATTGGAATGCTTGAGGGGGACACCCTCTATGTGCAGGGAGCTCTGATACCGGGCAAGATGTATGGCATCTATCATCCCGGGGTGGTCTACAAGGATCGCGAGACAGGTGAGCTTTTGGGTCAGGAGGCCATCTTTGCAGGCGTGGTGCGTGCGGTAGCGCTGCTGGATGGTGATCGGACCGAAGTTACTCTCACCCACAACCAGCGTGAAGTATTGCAGGGTGACAAGATTATGGAGCTGCCCCCTCAGGAGAACATGCCTGCGGTTTTCATGCCCAAGGCTGCCCCGGCGATTGCCCCTGGCTACATCATCGACTTGCCGAGCAAAGCCAGGGGAGGGGGCAAGTTTGATGTGGTCTTGATTAACAAAGGCGCTCGGGATCAACTCTCCGCGGGCGATGTGCTCGATGTTCGGCGTCCGGGGGCTGCGCTGGTCACCAAGAATGGTGCAGTGAAATACAAGGAGTTCTCCTCTGTCTACGACAAGGTGTTCTACAGTAGTGGCAACCAGAAGGCACCACTGCCCTCTGAAGCGATTGCCCGCGTCATGTTGTTCAAGGTGTATGACAAGCTGAGTTATGGCCTCATCATGCAGAGCAAGGACATGGTGAGCTCGGGTTATCAGGTCACTCACTTCTGACGTGAACTACCCCGATGAGCGCTTGGCGCTCTGGTTAACCCTCAATGCGGTTACCGGAATCGGCCCTGTAACCGCAGTTCGGCTGCTGGAGCAGATCGGCGGTTCGATTGATGCCCTGTTTCAGAGCGATGAAACACAGCTGCACGGTATGGGGCTGTCGTCAGAGCAGATCAAACAACTGCGCTGGCCCTCGCCGGTTGTTGAGCAGAGTCTGGCTTGGGCCGCGTTACCTGGCAATCTCCTTATTCCGCAAGATCACCCTGTTTATCCGCCCTTGTTGCGTGAAATTCCCGCGGCCCCCCTGTTGCTCTACTGCCGTGGCGATCTTGAAGCGCTGTCGCTACCCCAGCTGGCGATGGTGGGGACACGTCATCCCACCTATGCAGGCAAAGATAACGCGTCCCGTCTCTGTAGCGAACTGGTTAGATGCGGGTTCGCCATCACCTCGGGCCTTGCGCTCGGTATCGATGGTGTTTGCCATCAGCAGGCGCTGGCTTGTGGTGGTATCACCCTTGCCGTGTTGGGCTCCGGGCTGGATTGCCTCTACCCCAAACGCCATCAGGGACTGGCAGGTCAGATTCTGGAGAAAGGTGGTTTGCTTATCTCCGAGCTGGCGCCGGATAAAGGGCCGCTGGCTGAACATTTTCCTCGTCGCAACCGTATTATCAGTGGTCTGTCGTTGGGAACTCTGGTGGTGGAGGCGACCGAGCAGAGTGGTTCGCTGATCACCGCTCGCTATGCACTGGAGCAGGGGCGCGAAGTGTTTGCGGTACCCGGCGCCCCGCAAAACGCCCAGGCGATAGGGTGCAACAGATTAATTCAGCAGGGGGCCAAACTTGTGCTGAGTGCGGCCGATATAGTGGAAGAGTTGCCAGAGTGGTTCGCACGGCCAGATCCGTCGGCCATACCATCTGAGCAACAGCATAATAGCGAATTGCCTTATGCTGATTTGTTGGATAACGTAGATTACGAGACCACGAGCGTGGATACCGTTGCCGAGCGGACCCAGCTTCCTGTCGAAGTGGTATTGGGCAGGTTGGTAGAGCTGGAGTTGGTCGGTGCAGTGATGGCGGTAGCCGGTGGATACGTCAGAGCGAGGAGGGCGAATCATGTTTGATGTATTGATGTACCTTTTCGAGACCTACATCCACAGCGATGCAGATGTGATGGTCGAGCAGAATGAACTCACCGACGAGTTGAGCCGAGCCGGTTTTGACAAGGAAGAGATCGACAAGGCGCTCGACTGGTTGGAGCGACTTGCCAATCTGCATGATAGCGAGCGGGAGGTCTATGTGGCCGCCAGCGCGCAAGGCTCGATGCGTATCTATGCCCCGCAAGAGCTGGCACGCCTCAGCACCGAGTGCCGCGGCTTCCTGCTATTTCTGGAACAGGCCCAGGTACTGAATGCCGAAACCCGCGAGATCTGTATCGAGCGTCTGCTCGAGTTGGACAAACCGGATATCGAGCTGGATGACCTGAAGTGGGTCGTCATGATGGTGCTGTTCAACGTACCGGGCAGTGAAAATGCCTACCAGCAGATGGAAGAGCTGGTGTTTGATGAGTCAGACGGCGTCATTCACTGACAGTCCGGTGCCGCGCTGGTAGAATTCAGGCCATCTGGATTTCAAGGCGCGGCCCATGTCAAAAATCGATCATCACCTCTTTTCAGCCCACGAACATGCCTTCGAGCGCGAGCCGTGCCCGCAGTGCGGGGCCGAGCTGGTGATCCGCCAGGGCAAACATGGCCCCTTTCTCGGCTGTTCTGCCTATCCTGCCTGTGATTACATTCGCTCCCTGACGCCATCCGGCCGCGACATCGAAAAGGTGCTCGAAGGCTCTGCCTGTCCCGATTGCGGACAGCCGCTGGCGATCAAGAAGGGGCGTTACGGTCTGTTTGTCGGCTGCACTCAGTATCCGGCCTGTCAGCACATCGAATCCCTGCAGGAGAGCGATGATACCCAGATCCTCTGCCCCGAGTGCGGCAAGGGTCATCTGGTGAGCCGCACCTCCCGCTACGGCAAGCAGTTTTACTCCTGTGATGGCTATCCCCATTGCAAATATGTGGTGAACGACAAGCCGATCCCCATGCCTTGTCCCGCGTGTGGTTGGGGCATCATGGTAGAGAAAAAAGTGAGGGGAACTCTGCGTTGGGTCTGTCCGCAAAAGAAATGCGGCCACCAAAGTGAGCAGGTATAATCCCGCCGCCGCAACCGGATTGAAACGTTTTCGGTGAACTTCACCCCCCCACTTGGAGTAAGGAAATTCCCACCATGAATAAACCCTTTGTTGCCGTATTGATGGGCTCTGATTCTGATTTCCCCGTGATGCAGACCACCCTCGAGGTGCTCAAGTCATTTGATATCGCAGTGGAAGTCAAAGTCACCTCCGCGCACCGCACGCCGGCTGCGACCCATCAGTATGTGACCGATGCCGAGGCCCGTGGCTGCAAGGTCTTTATCTGTGCTGCCGGTCTGGCGGCGCATCTGGCGGGTGCCGTAGCCGGCATCACGACTCGTCCTGTGATCGGGGTGCCCATCGATGGTGGCCCGCTCAAGGGGCTGGATGCGTTGCTCTCCACCGTGCAGATGCCGGGTGGTGTACCGGTGGCGACCGTGGCGATCGGCAAAGCCGGTGCCAAGAACGCAGGTTATCTGGCAGCCCAGATGCTGGCAGTAGCCGATGATGAACTGGCGGCCAAGGTTCGGGCCGAACGCCAGAAGAATGCCGAAGAGGTGATGGCCAAGGATGCCGCCCTGCAGGCTCAACTCAAGTAAGTGAACGGGTGGCGATCCGGATGTGTCGTATTTTCCTGTGCAACAGCAAAACGTCACTTTGCCATGGTCGCCGCCGTATGGATTCAACTTGCTACTAAGTGACGAGACGGCAGCCTGGCTGCCGCATTTTTCCTATGCCAAATGAATTTGAACAGGCGGTTGCCGCCCTCCAACAGGAAGAGGTGATTGCTTATGCGACCGAGGCCGTGTTTGGTCTGGGTTGTGATCCCGACTCCGAAGTAGCGGTTCAGCGACTGCTGGCCATCAAACAGCGTCCGGTTGAGAAGGGGTTGATCCTGATTGCTGCCGACGTGGCGCAATTGCAGGATTACATCGATCTAAGCCAGCTTAGCGGTGAACAACTGGCTCGGGTTGAAGCCAGCTGGCCCGGCCCTTTTACCTGGATCATGCCTGCCCGTGCGACGACGCCAGCCTGGCTGACCGGGCAGTTCGAGACCCTGGCGGTGCGCGTGACGGCCCATCCTCAGGTACAGGCGTTGTGCCGTGCCTTTGGCAAGCCGCTGGTCTCTACCAGCGCCAACCTGACCGGTGAGGAGCCTGCCCGTCGGGTGGCCGATATCGGTGAGCGGCTGGCAAGCAAGTTAGCCTATATCCTGCCCGGTGAAGTGGGTGGTCAAGCCAATCCATCAGAGATCAAGGACGCCCGAACTGGCGCCATTATTCGCCCCTCCTGAGCTGGCGGATACGTCATGATTTGCTATCAATCCGCTGAGCGGTGAGCTCACCGGATTGATTCAACTATAAAAATGGACAGGACGTTCACGATCCTGCCTGACTGGAGACAAGATGAGCAAACCGGATGTGGCCCAGGTCAAGGCCTTCCTGTTGCAGTTGCAGGACGAGATCTGCCGTGGTCTGGAGCAGGCCGACGGCAGTGGACACTTTGTGGAAGATGCTTGGAGCCGTGAAGGCGGTGGTGGCGGACGCACCCGCGTGCTGCGCCACGGCGCGGTGATCGAGCAGGGGGGCGTCAACTTCTCCCATGTCTATGGCGATGCCATGCCTGCCTCTGCTACGGCCCATCGGCCAGAGTTGGCCGGTCGCAAGTTCGAGGCGATGGGCGTGTCGCTGGTGATCCATCCGCACAACCCCTATGTGCCGACCAGCCACGCCAACGTCCGTTTCTTCATCGCCGAGAAGGAAGGCGAAGAGCCCATTTGGTGGTTTGGCGGTGGCTTCGATTTGACGCCCTTCTATCCGTTTGCCGAGGATGTCCAGCACTGGCATCAGGTCTCCCGTGATCTCTGCCAGCCGTTCGGTGATGAGATCTACCCCGAGTTCAAATCCTGGTGCGATCGCTACTTCTTCCTCAAGCACCGCAACGAGACGCGAGGGGTGGGCGGCCTCTTCTTCGACGATCTGAATCGCTGGCCTTTTGCCGACTGCTTTGCCTTTATGCAGGCGGTAGGTCGGGGATATCTTGATGCTTACCTGCCGATCATCGAACGACGCAAGGCGCTGCCCTATGGCGAGCGGGAGCGGGAGTTCCAGCTCTATCGTCGCGGCCGTTATGTGGAGTTCAATCTGGTGTATGACCGTGGCACCCTGTTCGGGCTGCAGACCGGCGGACGTACCGAGTCGATCCTGATGTCGATGCCACCGCTGGCACGTTGGGAGTATGACTGGCAGCCGGAGGCGGGCACTCCTGAAGCCTTGCTCTACACCGATTACCTCACGCCGCGAGAGTGGCTGTGACCAGAGGGACCATGATGGTCCCTTTTTACTGGCCGTTATTCGGCTTGTTCCCGAGAGTGAAAACCCGTTAAATCGGAATATTGCCCTCTGATGGAACTCTTTGATGGATCGTTATCTGGTTTTTGGCCACCCTGTGCGCCACAGCAAGTCCCCCTTCATTCACACCCTGTTTGCCAGACAAACCCAGCAAGAGCTGGAGTATGGGCTGGCTGAACCTGCCGTCGACGAGTTTGCCCAAGCCCTGCGCACCTTCTTTGACCAAGGGGGCAAGGGATGCAATGTCACCGTTCCCTTCAAGGAGCAGGCATTCACTCTGGTCGATCGCTTGAGCCCGAGGGCCAAGCGGGCTCAAGCGGTCAATACCATCAAGCTGACCGATGATGGCGTGTTGCTGGGGGATAATACCGATGGCGCCGGTCTGGTCGCCGATCTCAAGTCCCATGGTGTGACGCTGGCTGATAGCCGGATCCTGCTGCTGGGTGCCGGTGGCGCGGCTCGTGGTGCATTGGCGCCGCTGCTGGCTGAGTTGCCGAGCGAGCTGGTGATCGCCAACCGCACCCACACAAAAGCGCAACAGTTGGCTGCCGAATTCTGCGATCTGGGGCCTGTGACTGCCCAGACCTATGAGCAGTTGGCAGGGCCATTCGATCTCGTCATCAATTCGACTTCTGCCAGCCTGCAAGGAGAGCTGCCGCCGTTGGCCCCCACCCTGATCCACACGGATATTGCTATCTACGACATGATGTATGGCGCCTCGGATACGGCGTTTATCAGTTGGGCCAAACAGCATGGGGCCCGTCAAACCATGGATGGACTCGGCATGCTGGTGGAACAGGCCGCCGAAGCGTTTACCGTGTGGCGCGGAATTCGTCCCGGGACTAAACAGGTATTGAGAGAGTTGAAGCGTAACTTGGGGGTGATATGAACCAGGGTATTCTGTTTCCTGACCTGATGGAGTGGCAGGCTGACGAACAGCGGGTGCGTTTTCCTGCCCAGCAGATGGGGGCGTTGATAGATTGTTACATCAGCCAGCGGCGACTGGAGAGAATGACAGGTCTGGCGCTGACGAGGGAGGATGACATCGTCAGAGCCTTCGAAAGTGTGCGTTTTGATATTGAAGATATGGCTGAAAAACTCATTGAAGAACAAGAGTTTGCTGAAGATGGCGCTATCTATCTCTGATTTTTCAAAGTTTTTTTGTTTTGTAGCGGAACTACTTTGAAATGGCGCTGACTAACTAGATAGTTGAGGAAGTGCTAGCTAGTCACCTTTATAACTCCCCGGTATTCGTACTGGGGATTTTTTTATCTACATGAAAATAAAAGATTTTTTCTTAATCTGTAAGTTGTGAAACTAAATTACATAAATTACTTTCACTTTCTGCTGCTTTGCTGTACAGTTGTCTGCGTAGGGTACAGAGGTAAGATGTTCTATCTTTCAGACCTTTTATTTCACGTAATTGAATGTGGCTGAATAGCTGCCCCGATGAGGTTCTCGTCGGGGTGTTTTTTTATGCGCATCATTTAGAGTAAATGCTTTAAATTGACGATGCATTTGATAGAATGAGGCTGCTTCTTGAGGAATACCTGTCGTCTGGTACTCAAGATTCAGCTTCTTCCCAATTTTTGAACTTATTATTTCAGGCTGGATGGCATCACTGTCGTCCGGCCTCATTTTTATCCCTTTTGGTTAGAGCTTGTAATTAAATTTCATTTTTGTCTCTTTTTGTAATTCTGGTTCGTTTTGAAAGAACGAATTTGAAAACGCTATCAACGCCTACTTAAGTTAATTCTTTGTGTGAATTAACTGCCTATCTATATGAACTGTAAGCGGTAATAGATATAGCAAGGGAGCCGAATGCGGGGTGTTCGTCGTGAGGCAGGTGAAAGCGGCAATCTGAAACCCTTTCAATCAGCGGAGGAGTGCTCCGCCAATTGCAAGGAGAGCGAGGAGTAGATTACTCCTCGGCAGGTTGCTGTTCGTCAGCGTCCAGCAGGTCGGTATCGTCACCACTGACGTACCATTCGGTCAGGGTTTGCGCCAGCTTCTCCACACCGATATTGGTGAGGGAGGAGAACGCTTCGACCTGGATCTGGGAACCGAGGTTGGCAACGGCCTGGCGCACCTTGATCACCTGGTTGTTGCGCGGGCCGGGGCTCAGTTTGTCAGCCTTGGTCAGCAGCAGCATGACGGGCAGCTGACGGTGTGAGCTCCATTCCAGCATGTTCATGTCGGTATCTTTGAGCGGGTGGCGGATGTCCATCAGGATCACTAGACCTTTCAATGACTCACGGCGCTGCAGATACTCTGCCAGTGACTTTTGCCACTTGAGCTTCATTTCCAGCGGAACTTGCGCATAACCATAACCCGGCAAGTCGACCAGACGCTTGCCCGGTTCCAGCTCAAACAGGTTGATCAGCTGGGTACGTCCGGGTGTCTTACTGGTGCGCGCCAGGTTCTTGTGTTTGGTTAAGGTGTTCAATGCAGATGACTTACCAGCGTTGGAACGGCCGGCAAACGCGATCTCGACACCCCCATCATTTGGCAGGTGACGGATGTCGGGTGCGCTGGTCACAAAATGCACCTTATTGAAATTCAGAGTTTGTGTATCCAACGTAAATTCCCCATGGAGATAGAGGGTTATAGAGTTACTTTTTTGTAAAATGGTGTAAAATAGCGTCGCTTAAACGCGTTTATTTTAACATGCCTTCAGCGGCATGGGATCTGGAAGCCTAATAACGAAAAGTTGGAACGCCATGAAGAACCTAGTCATTACTCTTGCTCTGATGGTTGGCGTAACGGGGATGGCACAAGCCAAGGGCGATGCCGCTGCGGGACAGACCAAGGCTGCCGTTTGTGCGGCTTGTCATGGACCGGACGGAAACAGCCTGGTTGATATGTACCCCAAAATTGCTGGTCAGCACGCATCATATATCAAAAAGCAGTTAGTTGAACTGAAGGCTGCCGCTTCTGGTCAAATTGGCCGGGTTGCGCCAGTGATGGGGCCGATGGCGTTACCTTTGTCGGAACAGGACATGGATGACCTGGCGGCTTATTTCTCCAGCCTGAAGGTTACCCCTATCGCTGTCCCTGACGACGTGGTCGAAGCGGGCAAGGCTCTCTATATGGGTGGTGACATGAGTCGCGGTCTGGCAGCTTGTACGGCTTGCCATGGTCCTCGTGGCTCGGGTGTCGAACAGGCGAAGTATCCCAACCTGTCCGGCCAGCATCCTGCCTATATCAAGGCTCAGCTCACCGCATTCCGTGCCGGGACGCGTGACAACGATCCGAATGGCATGATGCGGGATGTTGCCAAGAAACTGACTGATCAGGATATCGAAGCCCTCTCCAAATATGTGGCGGGTCTGCACTGATATAGTCGATACGGTCGATTTGAGTTGAAACGGGGAGCCTGGGCTCCCTGTTGTTTTTATGGCTTTCAGATAATTCTCGGTTTAATCCCCCCGTTCTGTAAGAGATCTCCCATTCTCAAGGCAGGCCAAGGCTCATAAAATTGCATAAAATATTAAATAATCATTATTTATCAGTGAATTATATAAATATTGATATTTTTCGACATGTTGAGAATGTTTTGAGTGGATTGAGCCGCTTTATAGAGTTGGTACAGTAGGCTTAATGGATTCACCCACGGATTGGGTGACGGTTTCACGACAGGGTGTTGTGAGCAGAGGATGGCTGGCGTGGCGGGATGCCATGGGCTCGGATGAGCTGGCAAAGGATTGAAGGATCAGGATGGTGACCATCTCCGGAGCGGGATGGGGTTGCGGGATGCAGACTCCCCGGCACGATGGCAGGATGCGGTCGAGACGGGTCAAACAGGCACACGCACATTCAGGAACGACCAATATAAGGTCAGGATGACCACACAACGATATGATGCGGCGACAAGTTGTCATGGAGAGGACGAAACAGACTGTTTTGCCATTCAGGATGGCGCACGCATGAACATATCAAGGCAGCTTCGGCTGCCTTTTTTCTTTTGGGTCATTAACCCGATTAGCCATTCTGTGTCAAAATACCAGCAACATGCCCAGAGGATACCGATCCTGCGGTGTTCAGTGGCCTGATTGGGCCTGATTGGTGCGGGATCCTGCTCTTGTTCCAGCCTTACTGTTCCTCGCATCGTATCCCACCGGGTGAAATCATCCCGGGTACGGGTCAAACCAGTTATTTTCGGAGTTAGCCATTCATGTCTGCCAAACAACCCACTCGCAAGCCTACTGGCAAGCGCAAAGAATCTGATGTCAGTGCTCAAGAAGGCCGTGAGCGTAAACGGGCTGCCAAGCGCAAAGGCCTGAAGGCTGGTTCTCGTCAGCAAGTTGAACAGCCGAAGAGCAAGTCTGGCAACAGCCAGTCCAAAGATCCGCGTATCGGTTCCCGCAAGCCGGTGGTACTGGTGGTGGATGACAAACAGAAGAAGCCGACAGCCCCCAAGGCGGTGAAAGAGAAGAAGCTGGTGATGACGCCCGAGCAGGAACTGGCTTCTATCGAAAACGATGACCGCTTGAATGATCTGCTGGATCGTCTGGATGCCGGTGAAACCCTGGAAGCGGCCGAGCAGGCCTGGGTTGATCAGCGCGTCGACCGTTATCAGGAGCTGATGGATGAGCTGGGCATCATCGACAACGACGATGATGAAGATGATGATCTGCCGTTTGATGATGGCGATGACGCCGAGTTCGACGAGCAGAAACCAGCCTCCGAAGAGGAGTTGTGGGACCGTTTCAACCAGGTCGATTTCAAGCCGGAACCCAAGCCTGAGCCGAAGAAAAAGTGATGAGTGGATGGATGCTGGCCGCCCTGTTGGGCGGCCTGATTTTGTCAGGGTTGGCCATCTATGCAGGCATGCTGCTGGCCAGGCTGAGACGACAGCAAGCGATGCAGTGGCAGGCGATTACCGCTCGCAATGAACGAATTCTGGAGAGCGTGCGGGTCATTGCCCATGCGGTGCGGGAGGGGCAGTGCGATTACTCCGAAGGCGCCATTCGGCTGACCAATCTGCTGGATGCGTTGCAGATCAAGGGGGGGCGAGCGTTCGTTGCCGAGTTCCCGGGTCTGTACGGGCTGTATGAGAAGGTGAAAGATATGCCGACTCATGAAGCCAGACGTGCCCTCAAGCGCAATGAAGTGATGAAGATGGATCTCGAACGAAGCGGCTACGAGGCCGAGCTGGAGGCTCAGATCCTCAAGGATGTGGCCCAGCTGAAGGATTTTCAGTTAGGTCGGTGAGCCAACAATAACAACAAGAGAGGAAGCGAGCGTGCAAGCAGAACAGATTGTGTGGGATCAGGCCCTGATCGAAAAATATAACTACAGTGGCCCGCGATACACCTCTTATCCCACTGCGCTGGAGTTCAACGAGAGCTTCGGCTATCCGGATTTTGTCCGCGCAGCCGGCCAGTATCCCGAGCGCAATCTGTCGCTCTACGTGCATATCCCTTTCTGTCACAAGCTCTGCTACTACTGCGGCTGCAACAAGGTCATTACCCGTCATCAGCACAAGGCTGACGAGTATCTCGACTACCTGGAGCAGGAGATCAAGGCGCAAGCCCCGCTCTTCAAGCATCGTCTGGTTACCCAGCTGCACTGGGGGGGCGGTACACCCACCTATCTGGATGAAGCGCAAACGCGCCGTCTGATGGCCATGCTGCGTGAGCACTTCCATTTCGCC
Source organism: Aeromonas sp. 601027 (assembly GCF_049174455.1). Lineage (NCBI taxonomy): Bacteria > Pseudomonadati > Pseudomonadota > Gammaproteobacteria > Aeromonadales > Aeromonadaceae > Aeromonas > Aeromonas sp. 601027. The sequence goes on from NZ_JAAKTN010000012.1 coordinate 86,952, forward strand.
GAAGAGGGGGAGTTCAGCATCGAGGTCGATCCGCGTGAGATTGCCATTACCATGCTGGATGTGCTGCGAGACGTCGGCTTCAACCGCATCAGCCTTGGGGTGCAGGACTTCAACAAGGATGTGCAGGTTGCGGTCAACCGCGAGCAGGACAACGACTTTATTAAAGCCATGTTGGAACGGGCCAGAGAACTGGGTTTCCGCTCGACCAACCTCGACCTTATCTATGGCCTGCCGCATCAGGATCGTGCCAGCTTCCACCATACGTTGGAAGAGGTGCTCAAGACGGATCCGGCGCGCCTTTCCATCTTCAACTATGCCCACTTGCCGAGCCGCTTTGCCGCCCAGCGCAAGCTGAAAGAAGACGACATGCCTGCTCCGCAGGAGAAGCTGGCCATGCTGCAGGACACCATCGCCTTCCTCACTGGTCAGGGTTACCAGTTCATCGGCATGGACCATTTTGCCAAACCCGATGACGAGCTGGCGGTGGCGCAGCGCGAGGGCAAGCTGCACCGCAATTTCCAGGGCTATACCACTCAAGGTGATTGCGATCTGCTGGGGCTGGGGGTCTCCTCCATCAGCATGATCGGTGATGCCTACTCCCAGAACCAGAAAGAGCTCAAGACCTATTACGCACAGGTTGCAGAGCTGGGTCATGCCCAGTGGAAAGGCTGCTCGCTCAATCAGGATGACCTGATCCGCCGTGAGGTGATCAAGCGGCTTATCTGTGATTTCCGTCTGAACTTTGCGTCTGTCGAGCAGGCGCACGGTCTCAATTTCAGAGAGTATTTTGCCGACGATCTCAAGCTGCTGCAGACCTTCATCAACGATGGATTGGTGCGTATGACGGAGGATGGTCTGGAGGTATCCTCCACGGGGCAGCTGCTGATCCGCAATATCTGCATGTGTTTCGACGTGTACTTGCGCAACAAGGCGCGCCAGCAACAGTTCTCTCGCGTGATATAAGCTTGTTTGCCGATTAGAGAACAGAGAAGGGCGCTATCGTGGCGCCCCTTTCATATGTATTTTTGCTTAGGCTGCGGGTCGCGAAGGTTCTGGTAAGAAGTCTCTGCGCTGAGGCAAGCAATTGGGAATCAAGCAATGGTCGGTGAAACGCAGCTAAAAAGATGGGGGCGACTTGCGTCGCCCCCGGTAGTCGTATCGCTCAGATCCTTGAACGAAGTTGCTCCCTGCAATCCCTGACTGTTTACCTCTTCCTTTAGGTTTCCCCTTCCCAATCCTTTGGGGTGTCCTTTAGCCATCTTGGCCTGACGAGTCATCCTGTCCCGTCGCACTTTCTCCGTCCCGGGAGGTGTCCTTTACCACATCCTGTGGTGAGTCCATTTGCCCAACCCTGGCAGCCAGTCTTCCTGACCGACTTCATTGCGTCCGTGCATGAGTAACTATAAGGATTTTCTAACCAGCTACAACGCCAGATTGGAAAACGTTTTTGTTATTAACGCTTTCGAAAACGGTGTGTTTCTATTTATTCATTTATAAACATGGAGTTAAGTTAGTCGCCTTCATGTTTTAAGATCCTATCTTCCGATTATCTCGAGGATCTTTTCGGCTTTTGGCTTACATGTGGAATGGCGGATCTCTTACACGGAATTTTGGTTACTTTGGAAACAGATTCTGTGCTCTGATGGTGATCACCCAATGTGGGTGTGATGGCAGGAAAAGAGCAGTTAATGGGGTATTTATAGGTGCTGGTTAAGGCGCTCATAGATGGTCTGGCGCTCTTCAGGGGTGAGCGAAGAGAAGTAGTGGGTAAAGAGACGCAGTAGCAGGGACTTGTTCATGCCGTCTTGTTGGGTCAGATTACCCAGCTCATCGATGGCCACTGTACTCATGGAGAAGGTGGCTTTTTTGTAGCTGGGCTTCAGATGCTCACCACTCTCGATAAAGGCCAGTGCCGACAAGGCTTCATCCCTATGCAGAGTCAACTCAAGGCTGACCACCTTGGGTTTACCCTTGGCGTAGAACTCAGCATCTTCGATAAATTCATCGACAGTGAACTTCTTCTGGTGATGCAGCTGATGCTTTTTCTTCAGGTCCGCCAAGCCCATCTCATACCCCCACTTTCAGGAACTCTTTGGCGATGGCCCGGATCTCTTCGGCAGATTTGCCATCCGGTTCTATCTCCATCACCGATAATCCCTTTTCCTCACTATCGTCGTAGACGTTGCGGCCATAGGTGATGGAATTCAGTACGTCGACTCCGAACGAGGCACATACCTCTTTGGCCTCGAGAATCCGCTTTACCTGATTGGGCAAAGATGGACATTGGGTCAATACAACGGCTGCATTGAGGGTCGGATTGACCATCTTGCAGGTGGTGATCAGATCTTCCATGTGGGGTAGGGTCTTGAGGTCGCGGCGTTTCGGGCGCAAGGGGATCAGGGCGTGGGTGGCGACAGCCATGGTGGAGCGCAGTGCCCGGTTGTCTTGCCCGCCGCAATCGACGATGACGTAGTCATAGCGATTTTTCAGGCTAAGCAGATCGTTGCGAATATTGCCATAGAGCTGAACGCAGTTGATTTGTGGCAGATCCGGGTTGTCATTGCGTTCCTGAATCCAGTCCGAGGTAGTGCGTTGCGGGTCGCAGTCGACCAGTAACACCTCTCCCTGAAATTGGGATCTGAGGTAGACCGCCAGATTTTGCGCCAGGCAGCTCTTGCCACTGCCACCCTTCTCCCCACCGACCAACAAGATCATGACGTTCCCCTATCCATGAGAAAACCGTTGATTTCAGTATAGGAGGGGGTTGGCTCATCACAAGGCGAGAGGAGTGATGCTCCTCTCGTTCTGCAGGTTAATAGTGAACACTGCCGCCATGCCAGCGGCAGACATAGTCGGGCACCAGCATCTGGGGGGTCTTGTCGACATGGCATACCACCATGGGTATGGCAGGGGCTCCTTCAGCCTGACTGAGGGTGGGGAGCGCAGAGAGCAGCAAAGTCGCGAGCAACAGCATGGGTTTCATCTTCATAACAACTCCTTGGTAGTGCCATTCCTGTGTGATCCGGATCACTTTCTGAGTTAAGTCGAGGTTGGCGCCAGCGCAAGGTGAGGTGAATAAATTCAATTAATGAAAAAAGTATCAAAAGGCGTTGTGGTGACCGACGAGGATGGCTGCCCACCTTGATGCGGACTTTGTGCATATTAAGTTGAACCGCAAAAAGAGGTGGTGACTTATGAGGCTGGGCCTGATGGGGTTGGCATCAATGCCATGATCTGGAACAAGAAAAGATTTATGCAGTGAATGTGGTCGATGTGAGTATTTATTTCTCCCGCGTTCCTCTCGTTACGGCGATGTATTCAATACACAGGTAGTAATATTCAGATATTATTTTAGTTGTCGCCCATTTCATTGTTTTTTAATGTTTTTTTGTTTTTTCTTTTAATCTTTCCAGTGAGTTGGCATGAATAAAAGTTGAATCAACCTGAAATATATCGGGGTGGTTTTGCATGAAGATTCAGGGTTTGCTGGGAGGAAAATGCGTAAATTGCTACTGGAGTCATAGATTGAAAGGTGAATATATTCAGTTCAAAGCGAATGTGATCAATGTCTAAGTTTGTCGTGATTCGCAGGGCTAACCTCGGTCTCGAAAGGCAAGGGCAGGATAGAACATAAGCCGATTACCCTACATAAAGAATATCCCGCCTTAGCCACGAGCATGAATAGAAGGAATCTATTCAATCACTCGCAGGGACCACTGCTAGACGGAATATAATCATGAGCAAATTTTATGTAGGTTCTGAAGTTGGCCAATTGCGCCGTGTCATGTTGCACCGCCCCAACCTCAGTCTGAAGCGTCTGACTCCTTCCAACTGCCAGGATCTGCTGTTCGATGACGTCCTGTCTGTTGAACGTGCCGGTCAGGAGCACGACAAATTCGCTCAGGTACTGCGCGATCAGAATGTCGAAGTTTTCCTGCTGACCAATCTGCTGGCGGAAACCCTGGATGTGCCGGAAGCCAAAACCTGGCTGCTGCAACATCAGGTCTCCGACTATCGCCTCGGCTCTTCTTTTGCCAACGACGTGCGCTGCTTCCTGGCTGACATGCCGCATCGCGAATTGGCCCGCATTCTCTCCGGCGGCCTGACTTACTCCGAGATGCCCTACAGCGGTGTCAACATGGTAGTGGGCATGCACGCTCCGACCGATTTCATCATCGAGCCGCTGCCCAACCACCTCTTTACCCGTGACACCTCCTGCTGGGTTTATGGCGGCGTCTCCATCAACCCGATGGCCAAGCCGGCTCGTCGCCGCGAAACCAACCATGTGAAGGCCATCTACCGCTGGCACCCGATGTTTGCCGGTCAGGACTTCATCAAGTACTTCGGTGACGAGGAGCGTGACTACGACAACTCCACTATCGAGGGTGGCGACGTACTGGTGATCGGCCGCGGTGCCGTGCTGATCGGTATGTCCGAGCGCACCACCCCGCAAGGTGTCGAGCATCTGGCTCGCAGCCTGTTCAAACACGGTCAGGCTAAACAGGTCATCGCCATGGAGCTGCCGAAGCACCGCAGTTGCATGCATCTCGATACCGTCATGACCCATATGGATGTCGATACTTTCTCCGTCTATCCGGAAGTCATCCGCAAGGACGTGCAGTGCTGGAGCCTGACTCCGGGCGGCGCCACCGGCATGAACATCAAGGAAGAGGGTTACTTCGTCACCGCTATCGAGAAAGCACTGGGCGTGGATCAGCTGAAGATCATCACCACTGGCGGTGACAGCTTCGAAGCAGAACGCGAGCAGTGGAACGACGCCAACAACGTGCTAACCGTACGTCCCGGCGTGGTGGTGGGTTACGAGCGCAATACCTACACCAACGAGAAATATGACAAAGCCGGTATCACAGTTCTCTCCATCCCGGGTGATGAACTGGGCCGTGGCCGCGGCGGCGCCCGCTGCATGAGCTGCCCGATGGAACGCGACAGCATCTGATGAGACGGCGTGGCGCCGGCAGAAGCTGGCGCCACACAGAACCAAACTCGAGATTAACCACTATGAAAAAACCAACTGTCGTCGTCGCTCTGGGTGGCAATGCACTGCTCCGTCGTGGTGAGCCACTGGAAGCGGATATCCAGCGCAAGAACATCGCAACTGCCGCCAAGACCATCGCCCTGATCGCTCAGGAGTACAACGTGGTGCTGGTGCATGGCAACGGCCCGCAAGTCGGCCTGCTGGCTCTGCAAAACAGCGCCTACACCAAGGTATCCCCTTATCCGCTGGATGTGCTGGGTGCCGAGTCCCAGGGCATGATCGGCTACATGCTGATCCAGGAGCTGAAAAACCTGATGCCGAGCCGCAATGTCACCGCGCTGCTGACTCAGGTGCAGGTTGATCCCAAGGATCCGGCGTTTGCCAATCCGACCAAATTTATCGGCCCCGTCTACGAAGAGGCTGAAGCCCGCACCCTGGCAGAAGAGAAGCACTGGGTGGTCAAGGCTGACGGCAAGTTCTTCCGCCGCGTAGTGCCCTCCCCGCTGCCCCAGCGCATCGTTGAAGGCGACGCCATCGAAACTCTGATTGCCCAGGGCCACCTCATCATCTGTACCGGTGGTGGTGGCATCCCTGTGACCTGGGATGGCCAGAGCCTGACCGGTATCGAAGCCGTCATCGACAAGGACATGTCTGCCGCCTACCTGGCCAAGCAGATCAAGGCCGACGCCCTGCTGATCCTGACTGATGCCGATGCCGTCTATCTGGATTGGGGTAAACCGACCCAGCGTCCGCTGCGAGTCACCAGCCCGGACGAGCTGGCCGGAGTCAAGTTCGACGCAGGTTCCATGGGACCGAAAGTCGAAGCCTCTTGTGAATTTGTCAAAGCGACCGGCGGCATGGTCGGCATCGGCTCTCTGGAAGATGGCCTCGCCATCCTCAAGGGGGAAGCCGGCACCAATATCGTCGCCACCCGCACCGTACATGCGTAATTACCGATATCTGTACTGAGAATGCGTAGTCAACACTACTGCCCGAACTGGTCTGAAACATATATAGAGAGAACTCATCATGGCTTTTAATCTGCGTAACCGTAACTTCCTGAAACTGCTGGACTTCACCCCGCGCGAAATCCAATACATGATCGACCTGGCCATCGACCTGAAGAAAGCCAAATACGGTGGCTACGAGCGCAAACACCTGACCGGCAAAAACATTGCCCTGATTTTCGAGAAGACCTCCACCCGTACCCGCTGTGCGTTTGAAGTAGCGGCCTTCGACCAGGGCGCGCAAGTCTCCTACCTTGGCCCAAGCGGTTCCCAAATCGGTCACAAGGAGTCCATGAAGGACACCGCCCGTGTACTGGGCCGCATGTATGACGGTATCGAATACCGCGGCTACGGTCAGGAGATCGTGGAAGAGCTGGGCGCCTACGCCGGTGTTCCGGTCTGGAACGGCCTGACCAACGAATTCCACCCGACCCAGATCCTGGCCGATTTCATGACCATGCTGGAGCACGGCAAGGGCAAGCGTCTGGATCAAATCAAGTTCGCCTACTTGGGTGATGCCCGCAACAACATGGGTAACTCCCTGATGGTCGGCGCCGCCAAAATGGGCATGGACATCCGTCTGGTCGCGCCGAAAGCCTTCTGGCCGGAAGAGGAGTTGGTTGCCAAGTGCCGCCTGATCGCCGAAGAGACCGGCGCACGCATCACCCTGACCGAAGATGTGAAAGAGGGTGTGCTGGGTGCGGACTTCCTCTACACCGACGTCTGGGTATCCATGGGTGAAGCGAAAGAAGCCTGGGATCAGCGCGTCAAACTGATGACCCCGTATCAGGTCAACATGGATGTCATCAACGCCACCAAGAATCCTGATGTGAAGTTCATGCACTGCCTGCCGGCGTTCCACAACGACGAGACCACCATGGGCAAGGAAGTAGCTGACAAATATGGCATGAAAGGCCTGGAAGTGACCGAGGACGTGTTCGAATCCGAGCACAGCATCGTGTTCGACGAGGCCGAAAACCGGATGCACACCATCAAGGCAGTGATGGTTGCTACGCTGGGCGACTAAGGTCGCAGTAGTGGTGCCGGGGGGCGACCCCCGGCTTTTCGACCATGTGACAGCGGCATAATACCTCTAACCCTACAACCCGCAGCCTGCATGGATACCACACCCACAGAAGGAAGCTGGACCATGACCAAATTCAAGTTCCCGTCAGCCTACACGATACTGTTTGTGCTGATCGCCCTGGTGGCCGCCCTGAGCTGGATAGTGCCGGCCGGCAAATATGAGATGACCATGAACGAAGCCCTCGGCAAAGAAGTGCCGGTGGCGGGTACCTACAAACTGGTGGAGGGGAATCCCCAGGGGATCGTCGACGTGCTGCTGGCACCTATCGATGGCCTCTACAACCACGACACCTATGAGGCAGGCGCCATCGACGTCTCCCTCTTTATCCTGATCATCGGTGGTTTTCTTGGCATTGTGACCAAGACCGGTGCCATCGATGCCGGTATTGAGCGTGTGACCGACCGCCTGCGCGGCCGGGAAGAGTGGATGATCCCGATCCTGATGGCGCTGTTCGCCGCAGGGGGCACCATCTACGGGATGGCCGAAGAGTCGCTGCCGTTCTACACCCTGCTAGTGCCGGTGATGATGGCCGCCCGCTTCGACCCCGTGGTGGCAGCGGCAACCGTATTGCTGGGTGCCGGTATCGGTACTCTCGGCTCCACCATCAACCCGTTTGCGACCGTTATTGCGGCCAACGCCGCGGGTATCTCCTTCACCGACGGTATCTGGCTGCGCGTCGCCATGCTGGTGGCTGGTTGGCTGCTCTGCGTCGCCTACGTCATGCGTTACGCCAAGATGGTGCGCAGCGATCCGAGCAAATCGCTGGTGGCTGACAAGTGGGAAGAGAACCGTGCCCACTTCCTTGGCAACAAGAGCGACCAGATGCTGGAGTTCACCCTGACCCGTAAAATCGTACTGGGTATCTTCGTCGCCGCCTTTGCCGTGATGATCTACGGTGTGGCCGTGCTGGGCTGGTGGATGGCGCAGATCTCCGGTGTGTTCCTGGCAGCCGCCATCATCGTTGGTCTCATCTCCCGCATGAGCGAGGAGGAGCTGACCTCCAACTTTATCGATGGTGCTCGCGACCTGCTGGGGGTGGCGCTGATTATCGGTATCGCCCGCGGTATCGTGGTAGTGATGGATAACGGCATGATCACTCACACCATTTTGCACAGTGCAGAAGGGATCGTGACCGGCCTCTCCACCATCGTCTTTATCAACGTGATGTTCGTGCTGGAAGTGGTGCTCTCCTTCCTGGTGCCGTCCTCCTCCGGTCTGGCCGTACTGACCATGCCGATCATGGCGCCGCTGGCCGACTTCGCCAACGTGGGCCGCGATCTGGTGGTGACGGCTTACCAGTCTGCCTCCGGTCTGGTGAACCTGGTGACCCCGACTTCCGCCGTGGTCATGGGCGGCCTGGCCATCGCCAAAGTGCCTTATGTGCGCTGGCTGAAGTGGGTGGCTCCGCTGCTCGGTATCCTGACTGTGCTGATCGTGATCTGCCTGAGCCTGGGCGCCGTGCTCTCCTGAGGGATAACAAGCAAGATGAGACGGGAGCCTGATGGCTCCCGTTTTTTATGGGCGCAAGAAGTGATGGGTACAACATAACTGGCAACAAAAAGGCGACCCGCAGGTCGCCTCGATGCATTCGATGGAAGGGGTTAGCGGGCCTGCGCCAGCGTGCGCACCACGGCGGCATGGGCCTGACGGGTGCGGCTGATATGGCGCGGCGCGACCAGCACTACATCATTGCCCGCGACGGCGCCCATGATCTCGGGATTGGCGTTGCGGTCCAGCAGGCGAGCCACCACGGTGGCGGCCCCCGGAGTGGTGTGGATCAGCACCATCTGCTGGTTGTGTACCACTTCGCGCACCATGTCGTGGATCGAGCGGGTACTGCCGGCGGGTTCCAGCTGCTCATCGACCAGGGTGTAGACCTTCTTGCCGTTGGCATTCTGCGCCTTGGCGACGCCGAGGCGGCGCAACAGACGGGAGATGGTGGACTGGCTGATGTCGGCAAAGCCGCGCTCCGACAGCTCGCGACGGATCTCTTCCTGGGTGCTGTAGCAGTGCTGACCGATGATCTGGCGACAGGCATCCAGCTGGGCCAGATCGGGCTCTTGGGCAACGGGACGACTGAGGGTTTTGACCACGGCGAATTCCTTTGATGATGACCGGAGGTAAACGCGCGATATCTGCCATAGCAGTCAGTTATCAGGTAAAAACACTGATAATCCATCTATATGCAGGGAATGAGCGGGCATTACCATCTTGCGATGGCAAATTATAGCTGACTGGAAATTCGGTGATGTGACAGGGTTCAAAAATGGGCCCCGCGGGGCCCAATCAGATATCAGTAACGCTCGCTGACGATGTCCTGAGTGAAGGACTTCTCGCAATATTTGCACTTCATCCGCACCACGCCTTTCACTTCGCGCACCCGGAAGTAGCTGTCCACCGGCTCGTTGTGGGAGATGCAGTTGGAGTTGGGGCAGTGGAACACCCCGGCGATGAACTCCGGCAGCTCCAGCTGGTGCTTCTTCACCACATTGAAGTCTTCGATGATGTTGACGGTCGCTTTAGGGGCGAACAGCGCCAGCTGGTTGGCTTGTTGCTCGGTCAGGCGGGTGTTCTCAATCTTGATGAGATCCTTCTTGCCCAGTGCGCCGGATTTCAGGTTGAAGCCGACGGTGATCCGCTCCTGGGTTTCGACCAGCTGGAACAGCTTGAGGATCTTGATGCCCTGGCCAGCGGGGATGTGATCGATGACGGAGCCGTGACGGATGGCTTCGACTTGCAGTTGGTTCTTGTCAGACATGATATTCCCCTAAGCTCAGACAGTTTCGTTCAGTACCAGTGCCAGCAGCGCCTGGCGTGCATAGACCCCGTTCTCCGCCTGCTGGAAGTAGCAAGCGTGGGGAGTCTTGTCGACCGCCACATCGATCTCGTCGACGCGGGGCAGGGGATGCAGGATCTTCATGGTGGGCTTGGCCCCTTCCAGGGTTGCCAGCTCCAGAATGAACTTGGCGGCCATGTGCTTGTATTCGGTCTCGTCGAAGCGCTCTTTCTGGACGCGGGTCATGTAGAGGATGTCCAGCTCCGGCATCACCTCTTCCATGGTCTGGTGGACGCTGAACTGGATACCCTTCTCTTCCAGCTCTTCGCAGATGTAGTCCGGCATCGCCAGCGCTTCCGGGGAGATGAAGAAGAAGCGGCAGTTGAACAGGCTGAGGGCCTGGGCCAGCGAGTGCACGGTGCGGCCATATTTCAGGTCACCGACGAAGGCGACGTTGAGGTTGTCCAGACGACCCTGGGTCTCATGGATGGTGAACAGGTCGAGCAGGGTCTGGCTCGGATGCTGGTTGGAGCCGTCGCCGCCGTTGATGACCGGCACGCGGGAGAATTCGGAGGCTAGACGGGCCGCACCCTCTTTCGGGTGGCGCATCACCACCGCATCCGAGTAGGAGCCGATGATCTTGATGGAGTCAGCCAGCGTCTCGCCCTTCTTGGCGCTGGTGTTGCCACCGTCGGCGAAGCCGATGATGTTGCCGCCAAGGCGCTGTACCGCGGTCTCGAAGGAGAGGCGGGTGCGGGTGGAGGCTTCGAAGAAGCAGCTGGCAACCAGCTTGTCTTTCAACAGGCTGGTGTCAGGTTCAGCCTTCAACCGTTGTGCGGTTGAGACTACCAGTTCCATTTCTGACCGGGTCAGGTCCGAAATGGAGATGACATGTTTCTTATAGAGTGGATTGGTCATCGTCTGCATTCCCTTTGACATCATTGGAGGTTTTTCGGGCACAAAAAAAAGCCCCTGAAACAGGGGCTTTTTTTAAAAATAACTGGGGATCTTTGGGGTGGGAACCGGAAACAACGGGGCCGCTCTGGTGCGCACCACCCGTCTGCAAGGCTGTTTTCTGAATCAAAAACTGCATCGTTTCGTCCCGACCTTTTTCAAAACCGGACAGATTATAGGGCCGCTTTTTTAATTGTCAAAATTTTATTTACGATGCCAATTTCAGCATGAAAAACGTTTAAGTGACGGAAACATGACGACAAATCCACACCTTGTGCGTCTCTTGCAGCGATTCCCCATCGCGGGCCATGGCGCGCAAATAACCGAGTCTGTGGTGTCCTTCCAGCAGGCAGTAGGGGCGGGGTAGGGGATGACCGTTCGGGTAGCTGGCTCCCTCTTCCGGCACCAGCACGATGACAGGTTCGGGCCAGGTGCCGTCGTTTAGCATCTTCTCGCCGAGCCAGGAGCGGCGGACATAGCGGTTGCTGCGCAGCATCTCGCCCCAGCGCTCGATCACCTCCATATGGCGGGAGTCTATCTGCTCGATAATCTGCGCGGTGGGCCAGCTTTCGCATGCGAACTGGTGGCTGGCGAGATCGATAAAGCTCCAGTTGGACTCAAAACCGCGCCAATGACGGTAAATCCACTGGGAAAGCACATTTTCGGGGATGAAGGGCACCAGCGGGGCGACCCGGGCCAGGTAGTCGGGCAGGGACTCTGTTTTGCGTTCGTCCCTGAAGTTGAGGGGCGCAAGTTGTTGGAGCAGTCGGTAATTGAGCATAAGTGGCCTCCCGGTACCTGCTTTCACCCTACCCCCATTTATGCCCCATTCCTACCCCGCTGAGTCTGGAAATACAGCAAGTTACCCCTCGTTGCTGCACAAATCGGCGCGACTTGTTCGGGATTTGTGCAATCGCATTAAAAGTGTGAAAAAAGCCTTTACCTTTGAAACCCGCTTTGTATACTACGCCTCGTTTGTTGCAGGGGCGTAGTTCCAATTGGTAGAACAGCGGTCTCCAAAACCGATGGTTGCGGGTTCGAGTCCTGCCGCCCCTGCCATTTTCAGAAAGGCCAGCTCATTGAGCTGGCCTTTCGCATTTCCGGCGTTCGCCAATTTATCCCTCTCTCCTTTCTCTTCTCCTTCTTGCCGCTAGCTCTCGGTGACTGTGGCCACATTGATCTCTATGTCTGCCGCAAGAGCGTTCAATGTGCAGCAACCCGCTGTTTCAGGACGGTGACCAGCCGCTGGTGGCGGGCGGGGAGCGGCCACTCGGCGCGGTAGATCAGCCAGAGGGTGTCGATCACCTCAATACTGCTCTGGATCACCCGGATTTTCTCCTGTTGGGCAAAGGCGGTGACGGCGAAGCGGGGCAGCACGGTAAAGCCGAGGCCGCGGGCGACCGGCTCCAGGATCAGGCCGATCTGGTTGGTAAAGCCGCGCTGCGGGATCTCGTCAACGCGCTGGCCGGGGTAGCGTCGTCCCAACAGGCGTTGTGCCATGCTGCGGCCATCCGGGTGGTCGATAAAGCCGAGCTGACAGAGGTACTGCCAGCTCGGCTCCTTGCCATCGTTGGGCACCACCAGACAGAGGGGTTCGCGGGCGAAGGGCTCGGCGGCGATGCTGAGGTGTTCAGGCGGCTGATCCACCAGTCCCAGATCGCTGCGCCCCGCCAGTACCGCCTGCACTATGTCGGGGGTGGGGGCAAAGCGGTGCTGGATGGTGAGTCCGGGGTGCTCTTGTTGCTGGTCGAGCAGCAGGGGATAGAGCAGCAGACCAATGCTACCCGGGGTGGACAGGGTGATGGCGCCGTGGTGAGGGTCGTCGTCCGAGAGGCGTGCCCGCAGCTGTTCGGCGGCCTGCTCCTGCTGGCGGGCGAAGTCGAGCAGCACCAGCCCGCGCGGGGTGAGCTCCAGCAGACGAGGCTTGCGCAGCAGCAGGGGGCCAAATTCGGCCTCGAGGCGCGAGATATGCTGACTGACGGCGGCCTGAGTGAGATCCAGCCGATCGGCGGCACGGGTAAAACTGCCGGTTTCATGCACCACCACCAGGGTGTGGAGCCAGAGTGGATTAACCATAAATTTAATTTATGCCTTCCATTAGTTTGACCTTATTTTTCATTATGGCTCTCCTTCCTATCATGTCACCTGTTTCCCACACACAATTTCAAGGTGACTTATGACTTACCCACGCAACTTCTCCCACATCGGCATCACGGTGACTGACCTCGACAAAGCGGTCGAGTTCTATACCAAGGTGATGGGCTGGTATCTCATCATGCCGGCGACCACCATCACCGAGGATGACTCCGCCATCGGCGTGATGTGCAACGACGTGTTTGGCCCGGGTTGGGGCTCCTTCCGCATCGCCCACCTCTCCACCGGCGACAAGATCGGCATCGAGCTGTTCGAGTTTCCCAACAGCGAGCGCCGTGAGAACAACTTCGAATTCTGGAAGACCGGAGTGTTCCACTTCAGCGTGCAGGATCCGGATGTCGAGGGGCTGGCGGCGCGCATCGTCGCGGCGGGCGGCAAGCAGCGGATGCCGGTGCGCGAGTACTACCCGGGCGAGAAGCCCTACCGCATGGTCTACATGGAAGATCCCTTCGGCAATATCGTCGAGATCTACAGCCACAGCTATGAGCTGACCTACTCCGCCGGTGCATATCAGGGGTAAGTAACAGGCCGCCTTAGGGCGGCCTGCTGCTTTGTTGTTACAAGAGTCAGTAGCATGGAATAGCGATCTGGTTCACACGAATAGCGCGTTCTGTTGTTGATAGATGGGAAAATATACAGATTCACTAAAGTCTGTTCATATTGCGGCCGATAGCCTTTGATACATCAGGGTTTTCCCTGCCTGACACAACAACAAGGATTCGTCGTCATGACCCTCTCTCTGCGCGGCAAGCTGCTGGCCACCAGTCTTGGCGTAGTGCTGCTGATGGCATCACTGCTCGGCATCGTTGCCTTTCACACCCTAAAATCCCGCACCATGAGCGCCATCCAGAGCGAGGCGGTCAACTATGGCCACGCCTACTCGGTCGCCATCGGCGAATGGATGACGGATCGCAAGAACACCGTCCATGCGCTGGTCAACCTGATCAGCGATAACCCCCAAGCCGAGCTGGTGCCGCACCTGAAGCAGGCCTACACCTCCGGCGGCTTCGGCCTCACCTATTTTGGCTCCGCGCAGGGGGTGATGACCCGGCAGGATCCCTCCCTCAACACCGGCAACTATGACCCGCGCGAGCGCCCCTGGTATCAGGATGCGGTGAAGGCGGGGCAGCTGATCGTCACTGCCCCCTATGTCAGCGTCACCATGCAGAAGCTGGTGGTTACTCTCTCCGAGCCGGTGCGCCATCAGGGCGAGCTGGTCGGCGCCGTGGGGGCCAACCTGGCGCTCGACAAGCTGATCGATGAAGTACTGGCGATGAAGGTGCAGGGTGAGGGCTACGCCATGCTGCTCGACAGCAGCGGCCTCATCGTCGGCCATCCGCAGAAGGATCTGGCACTCAAGCCCATCGCCGAGCTGGCGCCGGGACTCTCTGCCGCCACCTTCCAGCAGTGGGGCCGCGAAAACAGCGAGCTGCACGCCGCCACCCTCGACGGGCGGGATGTGCTGCTGGCGGTACAACCGGTGCCGGGCACCGACTGGCTGCTGGCCATGGTGATGTATCGCGATGTGCTGGAGGCGCCGCTCAGCAGCCTGCTGTGGGAGCTGGTGGGGCTGACCCTGGTGCTGATGCTGGTATTCAGCGCTCTGCTCACCGCCACCTTCAAATACCTGTTCGCCGATCTCGGTCGGGTCGCGCACGCCCTGCACGACATTGCCCACGGCGAGGGGGATCTCACAGTTCACATCAACACCCACAGCAAGGATGAGGTGGGCCAGCTGGCCCAGAACTTCAACCAGTTCGTGGCGCGGCTGCATGGCATCGTCAGTCGGTTGCGGGATGTGACCATCGAGCTGGCGGCACAGTCCCGTGCCCAGGCGGCCGGGGCGCAGGCCCGCAGTCAGCGGGTACGCCAGCAGCAGGACGAGATCGTGATGGTGGCGACCGCGGTGACCGAGATGGCTTCCGCTACCCAGGAGATCGCCGGTAACGCCGAGTTTGCCGCCACTACCGCCACCGATGCGGTTGCACTGGCGGTCGCCGGTCAATCCCAGGTTGGCCAGAGTCAGCGCAGCATTACCGGTCTGGCGGACGAAGTGGCCGATGCCAGCCAGATCATCAATGAGCTCGACAACCATGCCCAGAAGATCAGCGGCATTCTGGCGACCATCAGCGGCATCGCCGAGCAGACCAATCTGCTGGCGCTCAACGCCGCCATCGAGGCTGCCCGGGCCGGTGAGCAGGGCCGCGGTTTTGCGGTAGTCGCGGACGAGGTACGGGTGCTGTCACGCCGCACCCACGACTCCACCGACGAGATCCAGCAGATGATCGAGACCCTGCAGCAGACCACCCGTCGCGCCGTGGGTGGTATGGAGACCAGCCGTCAGCTGGCGGGTACCAGCGTCGAGGATGCGGAAGCGGCCAACCAGAGCCTTGCCCGGATCAACGAGGCGATCGGCTCCATCAGCGACATGGCGACCCAGATCGCCGCAGCGGCCGAGGAGCAGACCTCGGTGACCGGCGAGATCAGCCGCAATACCGAGAATATCCGCCACGTCTCGCAAGAGCTGGCCGAGCAGGCGGGCAACGAGGCGGCTCAGGCGGCCGAACTCAAGTCGCTGACCGAGCGGCTGGAGCAGGAGATCGGCCGCTTCCGGCTCTGATCCTCAGGCCATCTTCCATGAAAAAGGGCAGCCCGCGGGCTGCCCTTTGTTATTGTCGCTGACCGTCAGGCGGCGCTCTCCAGTTGCGCCAGATGGAAAGCGCGCCAGTTGCCGTCGGGCAGGTAGTGCTTGCCCTGTTGCCACTTGGGATCGTGCTGCACTACGTAGCGGTAGTGGTAGGCCTGCTGTTGGCCGACATAACGCCCCTGCGCCGGGTCGAAGATCTCCACCTCGATGAGCTGGCGCAGATATTCGCTCTGGGGATCATCCTCGCCGTGGAAGTTCTCCATCTCGTCGAGCGCCGCGATGGCGGCAGGGAAGTCGTCCAGCACAAACAGCTCGCCATAGACCCAGTCATCCCCCTGCAGCAGGGCGGGGTAGCCCTTGTGCTGCAGGTGATAGAGAGCGCCGCGCACCCGGGCGCGCCGGGGCGTCTGGCTCACGTGGTGAGCCAGATAGCGGCGGTAGTTGAACAGCCCGTCCATCAGGCTGCCGTAGACGAACAGCGGGCGTGGCTGGCAAAGGCTCATGAGATCTCGCCGCCCACGACTTTGATATCGCCATCCTGCTGCAGCACCACCGCCTCGATGGCCAGCGCCAGCGCGCGGGTAATCTCGCTCATGGCGAGGCAGGGCTGGTTCACCTTGTCCGCTACCTGCTCGGTGATGTAGGGAACGTGAATAAAGCCGCCGCGCACCGCCGGGAACTCTTTTTCAATCAGGTAGTGCAGCTGGTACATGATGTGGTTGCAGACGAAGGTGCCGGCAGTGTTGGAGAGCGCCGCCGGAATGCCGTTCTCCTTGATGCGCTGCACCATTCCCTTGAGGGGCAGACGGGAGAAGTAGGCCGGTGCGCCATCGGCCTGAATCACTTCATCGATGGGTTGCTGCTGCTCGTTGTCGGGGATACGGGCATCGTCGATGTTGATGGCGATGCGCTCCGGGGTAATGGCGAAGCGACCGCCCGCCTGTCCGACGTTGATCACCACGTCGGGCTGGTGCTGACGCATCAGCTCCGCCAGCAGGGTGGCTGACTTGCCAAAGACGGTGGGGAGCTGCGCCTTGATCACGGTGGCGTCCAGAATGGTCTCTGGCAGGCGTTTGACCGCCTCCCATGCCGGGTTGATGGGCTCGCCGCCGAAGGGGTCAAAACCGGTAATCAGTACTTTCATCATCTTCTCCCGAATGGTCAGAATGCCCAGAAATACATGAGGGCGATATGGATCAGCACCAGCGTCAGCGCCATCGGTACCTGCACCTTGATCACCTTGTTGAGATCCTTCATCTCCAGCAGGGCGGCGGGCAGGGCGTTGAAGTTGGCGGCCATGGGGGTCATCAGGGTGCCGCAGAAGCCGGCGGTCATCGCCAGCGCACCGGCCACCACCGGGTCACCGCCCTGGGCGATGACGAAGGGGATGCCGATGCCGGCGGTGATGACCGTGAAGGCGGCATAGGCGTTGCCCATGATCATGGTGAAGACCATCATGCCGAGGCAGTAGGCCACCACCCCGACGAAGGGGCTGCCGACCGGCACTACGGTGGAGATGCCGTGGGAGATGACATCGCCGACGCCGGACTTGTTGAAGATCACCCCGAGCGCGGCCAGCAGTTGCGGCAGAATGCCGGTAATGCCGACCTGCTGGATCATCCGGTCGGAGTCACCCACTACGGTAGAGGGGGTGGCACGAGTCAGCAGTACCGTGATGACGAAGGCGATGACCGCCGCCAGACCGATACCGACCTGACCGCCAAGGGGGGTGAACTGGGCGATCACCACCGCCAGCACGGCCAGCAGGATGCAGGGGAGGAAGATCCGGTTGCCGATGCGGCTGGCGTGGCGCTGGGACTCCTCCTCGCTCGCCTGCTCCAGCTTGCCGATCTTCACCTGCTTGAGCAGGGTGATGACCCCCATGGCGAGGATCAGCACGCCATTGATGACATTGGGGATATAGCTGCCGAAGGCAAACAGTACACCCAGAATGGTCCAGAACAGGGCGGTACCGATTTTGGCCGGGTGGCTGGGGTCACGCAGGACGCGCCAGGCGCTGCTGAACAGGATGACGCCGATCAGCACATAAAAGAATTCGAGCATGTTGGGGATGAGGGTCGCCATTATTGTTGCCCCTCCTTGTCGCTGCTCACGGTATATGTCTTGGCCATCTGACGGTCAAACCACATATTGGAAATAGCCACCATCAGCAGGGCGATAATGGCGATCGGCATGGATGCCTTGGCAATATCGACGGCAGAGACGCTATATCCAAGAGATTCAAATGTGCCGACGATCAGCAATACCCCGGCTGAGGCGACGAAGGTATTCTGGGCAAAGAAGTTGCCGTAGTTTTCGGTGGCGGAAACCCGCGCCTTGATATATTCCTCGTCCTCTTCGCTTAATTTGCCGTGCACCTTGGTGGCGGCTGCCTGAGTCATGGGGTTGACCAGCGGACGAATAAATTGGGTGTGACCCTGAACCCGCACCGAGAAGAGACCGGCCAGTTCGCGGATAAACATATAGAGGGTCATGAACTTGCCCGGGGTGAGCTTCTTGATCCGTTCGATCAGGGTGACCGCCTGCTGTTTGAGGCCGTAGCGTTCACAGATGCCGATCATCGGCAGGGTCAGCAGAAACAGTGTCACCATGCGGTTGGAGACGAAGGCTTCCCCCAGCAGGGAGAGGCAATCGGTCATGGAGAGACCGGAGACCAGCGCCGTGGTGACGGCGGCCACCAGTACGACGGCCAGAGTGTCGAGTTTGAAATAAAATCCCAATAAAATAATAAGAATTCCGCTTAATTTAATAAATTCCAATTAATCACCTCGTTAAAGTGAATATTTATATGCATTTTGGGGTGGCCGAGCTGTTTATCATCTGGTTACTGCGATGGCAACAAAAAATCCCCAAAAAGGGATTCGATTGGTTTTCTATTGGGGGTTTTTGCCGGTTTATTGTTCGCTGGTAAATGGTGAGTCCTGCACCGTCCAGGCTATTTTTTGCCCCCTAATCAGTCATTCAGATTATTTTGGGGTGCCTGGCGACAATATTGGGCTGACAATATGATCGCTATTCTCTTCCGTTGGTGGGTGATGGGGATTGTTGCGCAATGTCTATCTGGCAACCGTCAGCGAATGGCTGGGTATGACTGTGGTTGTGCGGAGCTGGGGTGAGGAAAGTGAAAGGGAGAGGCGAAGAGAACCGGTGGCGACGGCATCGCCACCGGTGCTGTCTCAGGGGGTCTGCTTGACCCAAATCAGCTGGTCGGTGGCAAAGCCCAGCGACTTCGCTTTGGCGACCAGCGCATCCACTTTCGCCTTGGGCGGGTTGGGTGAGCGGGAGAGGATCCAGAGGTAGTCGTGGTTGTAGCTGGTCACCAGCGAGAGCTGGTAATCGGGGTCGAGGTCGATGACGTTGTAGCCGCCGTAGAAGGGGCCGAAGAAGCTCACCTTGAGCCGCGCCTCGTCCGGGTTGCCGACGAAGTAGGCCTTGCCCTCCGCCTCACGCCAGCTGCCATCGCTCTGCTTGCCGCGGTTGAGCACCTTGACGCCGCCGTCATCGCGCAGGCTGTAGGTGGCGCTCACCTGCTCCAGCCCCCGTTCGAAGCTGTGGTCGAGGCGGGCGATTTCGTACCAGGTGCCAAGATAACGATCGAGCTGGAAGCCGGTAACGGGGCGGATGCCATCGGCAATCCCGGTACAGGCCGTCAGCAGCAAAGCGGTGAACAGGCAAAGCAGTGAACGCATAAGTAATCCCTCTCTTGTTATCCCTCGATGATGCGCAGCTGGCCATCCCGAAAGCGGGAGGCCTGATCCGTCGGCGTGCTGCCGAAGAAGCGCTTGTACTCCCGACTGAACTGGGAGTTGCTCTCGTAACCGACTCTGGCCGCCGCGGTGCCCGCCTTGATGCCGTCGTGCAACATCATCATCCGCGCCTTGTGCAGGCGAAACGACTTGATGTACTGCAGCGGCGAGGTAGCGGTGACCGCCTTGAAGTGGTGGTGAAAGGCGGAGACGCTCATGTTCACCTCCCGCGCCAGCTCCTCCATGGTGAGGTTGTCGGCATAACGGGACTCTATCATACGCAGCACCCGGGCGATCTGGCCCACATGGTTGTGGCGATTGGCGAGCGCCTGCAGCGCCGGGCCGCCCCCCTCGGTGAGGGCGTGGAACAGCATCTCCCGCACCGTCTGCGGCCCCAGCACCCTGGCGTGCAGCGGGTTGTCCATCAGCTCGATCAGTCGCTCGGCGGCGCAGAACATGGTTTCCGACAGGGGGACCGAGTGGACGCCGCTCTTTTGCGGCGCGGGGGCGGGCAGGGCATCGCCCAGCTCCAGCAACAGCTCCTGCAGGATGACCAGATCGATCTCGATGGAGAAACCGATCAGGGGCTGCTCGGGGGAGGCGAAACACTCGCACTCGCAGGGCAGCGGCAGGGTCATCAGCAGGTAGTGGTTGGGGTCGTAGCGAAATACCTGATCCGCCAGATAACCCACCTTGTGTCCCTGCAGAATAACGATCATCCGCGGTTGGTAGAGCACCGGGGTGCGGCCATGGTGCTCGGTGGTATAGATGAGGTTGACCTGTTTCACCGGTGATGGGGTGATGCCGGGGGCGGTGACGTGGCGGGTCAATCTGGTTGCGAGGTCGCTGTAACGGTTTTGCATGGGCGCTCTTTGATTCGACAGTTCCGGTTTTCGCTGCTTTGTAGAAATAGGCAAGAATAAAGCAGGATGTTGTCTTGATGGTAGGGTGGTTCTGGAGAAAAATGCAATCACGATTTCGCGGCCAGGCCGCCCTGACTATCAGAAGAAGGCAATGTCGATGAACAACTTTACTCTCCATACCCCGACCAAAATCCTGTTCGGCCAAGGGCAGATCGCCCAGCTGCGCGAGCAGCTTCCGAGCGATGCCCGCGTCATGATCACCTACGGTGGCGGCAGCGTGGTACGCAGCGGCCTGCTGGAACAGATCCGCAACGAGCTGGCTGGCATGACTCTGTTTGAATTTGGCGGCATCGAGCCGAACCCGGCCTACGAGACCCTGATGGGCGCCGTGGAGCTGGCCCGTGCCGAGCGGGTCGACTTCCTGCTCGCCGTTGGCGGTGGCTCCGTGCTCGATGGCACCAAGTTTATCGCCGCTGCTGCGCACTACGATCTGGCCAAGGATCCCTGGCACATTCTCGAGACCGTCGGCAGCGAAGTGCGCTCCGCCATCCCGCTCGGTTCCGTGCTGACCCTGCCGGCGACCGGTTCCGAAATGAACATGGGCGCCGTCATCACTCGTCGCAGCAGTGGCGACAAGGTGCACTTCTTCTCGCCGTTCGTGATGCCGCGCTTCGCCGTGCTGGATCCGGTGCTCACCTACACCCTACCCGAGCGTCAGGTGGCGAACGGGGTGGTGGATGCTTTCGTCCACATCGTGGAGCAGTACCTCACCTATCCGGTCAATGCCAAGGTGCAGGATCGCTTCGCTGAAGGCTTGCTGCTGACCCTGATCGAAGAGGGCCCCAAGGCGCTGGCCGAGCCGCACAATTACGAGGTGCGCGCCAACATCATGTGGAGCGCCACCATGGCGCTGAACGGCCTGATCGGTGCCGGTGTGCCGCAGGATTGGGCCACCCATATGCTGGGTCACGAGCTGACTGCCCTGCACGGCCTCGACCACGCCCAGACTCTGGCGGTGGTGCTGCCTGCCCTGCTGCAGGCCAAGCGCAAACAGAAACATGCCAAGCTGCTGCAATACGCAGAGCGGGTGTGGGGCTTGAACAGCGGCAGCGAAGCGGAGCGCATCGACGATGCCATCGCCGCGACCCGCGACTTCTTCGAGCGGATGGGGGTCAAGACCCGACTGCGCGACTACGGTCTGAAAGATCTGGGTATCGACACCCTGATCGGCAAGCTGGGTGAGCACGGCATGACCCGTCTGGGCGAGCACGGCGACATCGATCTGGTGCAGAGCCAGCATATTTATGAAGCGGCCTGGTAAGGGCCGCCAATCGGTGCCAAACGGGCGAAACGATTGAATTGCCGGGGCCATCTCCCGCCATATGGCGGCTGAGCGGCCCCGCTTTTGTTGGGAAAATGTTACTTTTCGGCGTTTTGCTGCGTGAAGTGAGACGAAAGCGGATTTCGTAAGAACAAAAAACGCTAAGATAGAGGGCCGGTAAAACATTTTTTTTGACTGGTTGGATCACTTTTTTCAGCCGTTTTTACTGGTATAAGCCTCTAATTTGGTTTGTTTTTTTTAATCGTAGCCAGGGATGGGCTGAATTCTGTACGAGTGCCGTCGGGACTGCGGTTGTAATAAAACTCCAAAATTTGATACTAATCACCTTCGCGCCTGAAAAGCGGGGGCCTGACCATGACAGGAGGTTGAGGTAAAGCCTACTGATTTTCATAACAAAGAGCCCTGGACCTGCACTTTGGTCATGTCTTGTTTCGTCAGAAGTGAGACACTGGGCAGCGATTGTTTATTAACCATCAGGGAATAGTCATGCAGATTGGAATACCGAGAGAGAGTCTCGCCGGTGAGACCCGGGTCGCAGCGACCCCGGCTACCGTCGAGCAGCTGAAAAAGCTCGGCTTCGAGGTCGCCATCGAGACCGGCGCAGGCCTGTCGGCCAGCTTCGATGATGCCGCCTTCGAGGCTGCCGGTGCCAGCGTGGTGCCGAATGTCTGGCAAGCCGACCTTATCTTCAAGGTCAATGCGCCGACCGATGCCGAGATCGCACAAATTAAAGATGGCGCCACTCTGGTGAGCTTCATCTGGCCTGCCCAGAACCCTGAGCTGGTCAAGAAGCTGTCCGAGCGAAACATCAATGTGATGGCGATGGATATGGTGCCGCGGATCTCCCGTGCCCAGTCCCTCGATGCCCTCTCCTCCATGGCCAACATCGGTGGCTATCGTGCCGTGGTTGAAGCTGCGCACCAGTTCGGTCGCTTCTTCACCGGTCAAATCACTGCAGCCGGTAAAGTGCCGCCTGCCAAGGTACTGGTGATCGGTGCCGGTGTGGCCGGTCTGGCCGCCATTGGTACGGCCGGTTCCCTCGGTGCCATCGTGCGTGCGTTCGATACCCGTCTGGAAGTGGCCGAGCAGATCGAATCCATGGGGGGGGAATTCCTCAAGCTGGACTTCGGTGGCGAAGACGGTGCATCCAGCGATGGTTACGCCAAAGTCATGTCCGATGAGTTCATCAAGGCCGAGATGGAGCTGTTCGCCCAGCAGGCCAAAGAGGTGGATATCATCATCACCACCGCCCTGATCCCGGGCAAGCCGGCTCCGAAGCTGATCACCAAAGAGATGGTGGACAGCATGAAGCCGGGCTCCGTCATCGTGGACATGGCCGCTCAGGCTGGCGGTAACTGTGAATACACAGTGCCGGGTGAGCTGCATGTCACTGCCAACGGCGTCAAGGTGATTGGTTACACCGATCTGCCGGGTCGTCTGCCTGCCCAATCCTCCCAGCTCTACGGTACCAACCTGGTCAACCTGATGAAGCTGATGTGCAAGGAGAAGGACGGCAACGTTGCCATCGACTTCGAAGATGTGGTTCAGCGCAACATGACGGTGATCCAGGCCGGTGAAGTGACCTTCCCGCCGCCCGCCATCTCCGTCTCTGCTGCCCCGCAGAAACCGGCCGCCGCCAAACCGGCAGCCAAGAAGGAAGAGGCCAAGCCTTCCAACAAGAAGTTCGTGTTCGGTGCCCTCGGCATCGCCGCCTTCGGCTGGATCGCCTCCGTTGCCCCGGCAGCCTTCCTCTCCCACTTCACCGTATTCATCCTGGCCTGTGTGGTCGGTTACTACGTGGTGTGGAACGTCTCTCACGCTCTGCACACGCCGCTGATGTCGGTCACCAATGCCATCTCCGGCATTATCGTGGTCGGTGCCCTGCTGCAGATCGGGCAAGGGTCGACCCTGGTCACCGCGCTGGCGTTCATCGCCGTGCTGATTGCCAGTATCAACATCTTCGGCGGCTTCACCGTCACTCAGCGCATGCTGAAGATGTTCCGTAAGGATTAAGGGGGTTTAACGTGTCTCAAGGACTGGTAACAGCATCCTATATCGTTGCCGCCGTGCTCTTCATCCTCAGTCTCGCGGGACTGTCGAAGCAAGAAACGGCCAAGCATGGCAACCTGTTCGGTATCGCGGGTATGGCTATCGCCCTGCTCGCCACCGTATTCAACCCGGAGACCAGTGGCGTTCACTGGATCATCCTGGCCATGGTGATTGGCGGTGCCATCGGCGTGCGTCTGGCACTCAAGGTCGAGATGACCGAGATGCCCGAGCTGGTGGCCGTGCTGCACAGCTTCGTGGGTATGGCGGCAGTGCTGGTGGGCTTCAACAGCTTCATCGATCTGCACCCCTCTGCACCTGCTGAGGTGGTCGTCTCCGTCGGTTCCAACCTGGATGCCACTCTGGCAGCCGCTCGTGCGGCGTTCGAGCAGGCCAACAGCGTTGCTCAGGTCGAGCACCTGACCGGCGCTATGCTGAACATTCATCTGGTCGAGATCTTCTTGGGCGTCTTCATCGGTGCCGTAACCTTCACCGGTTCCGTGGTTGCCTTCGGCAAACTGCGTGGTCTCATCTCCTCCAAGCCGCTGATGCTGCCGCACCGCCACAAGCTGAACCTGCTGGCCGTGGTCGCCTCGTTGGCGCTGATGGTCTACTTCGTCAACGCGGGCGGCTCTACCTTCGCCCTGCTGGTGATGACCCTGATCGCCTTCGCCTTCGGCTGGCATCTGGTTGCCTCCATCGGTGGCGCAGACATGCCGGTCGTGGTCTCCATGCTGAACTCCTACTCCGGTTGGGCGGCAGCGGCGGCGGGCTTCATGCTCTCCAACGACCTGCTGATCGTCACCGGTGCCCTGGTGGGTTCCTCCGGTGCGATCCTCTCTTACATCATGTGTAAGGCGATGAACCGCTCCTTTATCTCCGTGATCGCCGGTGGCTTCGGCTCCGACGGCGTAGCCTCCACGGCTGATCAGGAGATGGGCGAATACCGCGAAACCAGCGCCGAGGAAGTGGCTGACCTGCTGAAAAACTCCAGCTCCGTCATCATCACCCCGGGCTACGGTATGGCGGTGGCGCAGGCCCAGTATCCGGTGGCTGAAATCACCCAGAAGCTGCGTGACCGCGGCGTCAAGGTGCGCTTCGGTATCCACCCGGTTGCCGGTCGTCTGCCTGGCCACATGAACGTGCTGCTGGCGGAAGCGAAAGTTCCGTATGACATCGTGCTGGAAATGGACGAGATCAACGACGACTTCGCCGATACCGACACCGTGCTGGTGATCGGTGCCAACGACACCGTCAACCCGGCCGCGATGGAAGATCCGGGCAGCCCGATCGCCGGTATGCCGGTACTGGAAGTGTGGAAAGCGCAGAACGTCATCGGCTTCAAGCGTTCCATGAATACTGGCTACGCCGGTGTCCAGAACCCGCTGTTCTTCAAGGAAAATACCCAGATGCTGTTTGGCGATGCCAAGGCCAGCGTCGAGGCAATCCTGAAAGCGCTGTAAGTGCCATTCAGAGATGGGATCTCAAGGAGGCTTCGGCCTCCTTTTTTATTGCTCATCCCTTGTATATCCTCAATCCATACGGACCATGAGGGATCTCCATGATGTGGTGTCAGGGTTGGCGAAGGATCGGGTTGTACGGCTGGCTGCTGGCCTCCCTGTTTGGTGCCGGTTTGGCGGCTGCGGCGGACAAATCGCCGACTCTGACGCTGCTGACCGAGCTGTGGCCCCCTTATGTGATGCGTGGTGACAATGGCGAGCTGGCCGGCGCCGATCTCGATCTGGCCTGTACCGTGTTGCGCCAGATGGGTTATCGCACTGAAATCAGGGTGCTGCCCTGGAAGCGGGTTCTGCAGCAGGCCCGTCTCAGGCAGGGGGATGCGGTGCTCGATGTCTTCTTTGAACCTTCCCGCCAGCACTGGCTCCACTACCCCGAAGAGCCGCTCTCTTACAGCGGTGAAGTGCTCTTCTATCCGACGGTTCGTCCGGTGGATTTCAGGCAGCTCTCCGACCTCAAGGGTCTGCGGATAGGTATTCAGGAAGATTATGCCTACAGCCCCGATTTTCTGACCGATCCCGGGGTGATCCGGATGCCGATGACGGGGGAGGGGAATGCCATCAAACAGCTGCATCTGATGATGGCAGGTCGGCTGGACGGGGTGGTGCTCAACGAGCGGGTCGGTCGTTATCTGCTGCATACCCAGGGGTTGCAGGATCAGGTGAACCACGGCTCGCGCCTGCTGACCGACGACAACCGCAACTTCCTCGCGTTTACCCACAAGCCCGGCCATGACCAGTTGGCGAGGCGCTTCTCGGCCGCCTTGAAACAGTTCAAGCAGACCCCGGCCTACCAGCAGCTGCTGGCCCGCTATCATCTCTAGGTGACTCCATCGTCTGTGCGTTGCATCACAAATTGTCGCGCTTTGTTAAAAGACGGGCATAATGGCGCTAAAAAAGCGATGTTGCGCAACTTAATTTGATTTTATTGATATTAGAATCAAATTAAGTTGATTTGCATGGGGCAGTCATCAGACGGCCACCTCTCTCGCGACGCCTTGGCGACGCGCTCCTGCTTGATGTTGATCCCGTGTCACCCTTTTTTGCCATGCTGTTGCCTGTGGCGATGACAGGCATTGCGCCACCAAGATGAGAATGCACAGATGAAACCACAATGGACCGACTTTATTACCCTGCTCAAGCGTGAAGTGGTGCCGGCCCTGGGCTGTACCGAGCCGATGTCGGTGGCGCTGGCGGCGGCCAACTGCCGCAAGCTGCTGGGGGAGACTCCGACCCGCATCAGCGTCTGGGTCAGTGGCAATCTGTTCAAGAACGGCATGGGGGTCGGAGTGCCGGGCACCGGCATGATCGGTCTTCCGGTGGCCGCTGCGGTCGGCATCACCGGCGGCAACCCGGATGCCGGGCTGGAGGTGCTCAAGACCCTTACACCAGAACAGGTGGAAGCGGCCAAGACGTTGCTGCCGGTCATCAAGGTGGATGTGAAGGATGTGCCGGACGTGCTCTATGCCGAGGTGCTGGCCGAAGTTGAAGGGCACAGTGCCCGGGTGGTGATCTGTACCGACCACACTCGCATCATCCTGATGGAGAAGGATGGCGAGGTGCTGATGGCGCAGGCCAGCGCTCCCGGCGTGCAGATCCAGTCGGCCAAATCCGCCAAACCGGCCATGACCCTGCGGGAGATCGTCGATTTTGCATTGGAAGTGCCGCTGGCGGAGATCGACTTTATCCGCGATGCCGCCACCATGAATCAGGCGCTGGCAGATGAAGGGTTGCAGGGTTACGGCCTGAAGATCGGCAAGATCCTCACCGAGCAGGTGGAGCGCAAGCTGCTCTCCGACGATCTGATGACCCTGGCCATGCGCCTCTCCTCCGCTGCCTCCGATGCGCGGATGGATGGCGCCATGCTGCCCGCCATGTCCAACTCCGGTTCCGGCAATCAGGGCATTGCCGCCACCATGCCGGTGGTCGCGGCCGCCCGCTTCCTCAAGGCGAGCGACGAGCCGCTGACCCGGGCGTTGGTGATGAGCCATCTGGTGGCCATCTACATCAAGACCTATCAGAACAAGCTGTCGGCCCTCTGTGCCGCCAGTACCGCCGCCATGGGGGCCGGTGCCGCCATCACCTGGCTGCTGGGCGGCCAGTATCAGCAGATCAGCCACTGCATCAACAACATGATTGGCGATGTCTCCGGCATCATCTGCGACGGCGCGGGCAGCGCCTGCTCCATGAAGGTCTCCACCTCCACCTCGGCGGCGGTTAAGTCTTCGCTGATGGCTATCAACAACCTGCATGTCCCCCAGAGCGAGGGGATCGTCTCCGACGATGTGGACCAGACCATCGCCAATCTGGGCCGCCTCTCCAAAGAGGGGATGCTGGATACAGACATCGAAATCATCAACATCATGCGAGCGAAACAGCAGAAGCAGTGAATCTGTGACAAGGGGGCGATAGACCCCCTTGTTCTTGTCACGACGGCGCAGACCGTCTGACACGGTTGCCAGGGCAAGCATGGCGCTTGCTCTTGTTTCTCGGGCCCAAGCCCACTTTTTGGGGAGTCATACCATGACATTTAGCGTTATCGGCAATCTGGCCATCGCCGCCATCTTGCTGTTCTTTCTCTACCGGTTACAGGAAAAACATGTGAGCTTCACCCGCCGGGTATTTGCCGGTCTGGGGCTCGGTATTCTGTTCGGCGCCGCGTTGCAACTGCTTTACGGTGCAGGTTCGCCCGTCATTGTTCAGACCATCGACTATCTGGATATCGTGGGTAGCGGCTATGTGAAGCTGCTGCAGATGATCATCATCCCGCTCATCATGGTCTCCATCATCAGCGCTATCTTGAAGCTCAATGGTGGCACTGCGCTGGGCAAGATCAGCGCCATGACCATCGGCGTGCTAATCTTCACCACCGCCATCGCCGCCGGGGCGGGCATCCTGATGTCCAACCTGTTTGGCCTGACTGCTGAAGGGCTCACCTCCGGTGCCGCCGAGAGCGCCCGGGGCGCCGCGCTGCAGACCACCCTCGGCAGCGTCGAGAGCATGTCTTTCGCCAAGATGATGCTGGAGTTCATTCCCGCCAACCCCTTCCTCGACATGACCGGGGCGCGCAAGACCTCCACCATCGCCGTGGTGATCTTCTCCATCTTCATTGGCCTCTCAGCTACCGGCATCGCCCGCAAGAAGCCGGAGATCTTCGCCAGCTTCAGCCACTTCGTGGCTGTGGCTCATGCCATCGTGATGCGAATGGTGACCCTGGTGCTGCGCCTGACCCCGTTTGGCGTGCTGGCGCTGATGACCAAGGTGGTCTCCGGTTCCAACTATGCTGACATCCTCAACCTGCTCAGCTTTGTGATGGCCTCTTACGGCGCCATCGCCATCATGTTTGTCGTGCACCTGCTGCTGGTGAGCATGGTCGGCATCAACCCGCTGCGCTTCCTCAAGAAGATCACTCCGGTGCTGGCGTTTGCCTTCACCTCGCGCACCAGTGCGGGCTCCATTCCGATGAACGTGCAGACCCAGACCAAGTCGCTGGGTATTCCGGAGGGGATCGCCAACTTCGCCGCCTCCTTCGGTTCCACCATCGGCCAGAACGGCTGCGCCGGTATCTATCCGGCCATGCTGGCCGTGATGATTGCGCCGACCGTCGGGGTTAACCCGGTGGATCCCGGCTTTATCATGACCCTGATCGCCATCATCACAGTCAGCTCCTTCGGGGTGGCCGGGATTGGCGGTGGCGCCACCTTTGCCGCGCTGATCGTGCTCTCCGCGCTGGACTTCCCGGTGGCGCTGGCCGGTCTGCTTATCTCCATCGAGCCGCTGATCGACATGGGCCGTACCGCGCTCAACGTTTCCGGCTCCATCACCGCAGGGACGGTCACCAGCCGCCTGATGGGCGAGACCGACATGCATGTGTTCAACAGCGATCACGAAGTGAGTCTGGACGGCGAAGAGTCCACCGTCTGATTTGCGTCGGTTGATCTGCCAGTGGAAAGGGGCGACCCTTTCCCGTCATAGACCGCAGGGAGGGCATGCCCTCCCTGCGCCATTGAGAGGAAAAACAATGAGAATTCTGATCATCGGTGGCGAAGCCGCCGGTATGAGTGCGGCGGCCAAGGCTCGCCGTCTGGCCATCGATGCCGAAATCGTGGTGTATGAGGCCTCCGAAGTGATCTCTTTCGGTGCCTGCGGCCTGCCCTACTTCGTCGGTGACGAGTTTCAGGAGCCCGGCTACATGGCCGAGTTCACCCCGGAGCAGTTCGCCGCCAAGGGGATCGAGGTCAAGATTGGCCATCGGGTATTGAGCGTTGACGCAACTGCCCAGACTCTGGTGGTGGAGCACAACGGCGACACCTTCACCGACCGCTACGATCGGCTGATGATCGCCACCGGCGCCCGTGAAGTGATGCCTCCCATCCCTGGCTTGCAGCAGCAAGGGGTATTTGGTCTGCGCCGGATGGCCGACGGGCTGGCGCTCAAAGCTGCGGTACAAGACAAGAATAATCGCCGCGCAGTGGTGATCGGCTCCGGCTTTATCGGGCTGGAAGTGGTCGAGGCGCTGGTCCATCAGGGCAAAGAGGTGCGTCTTATCGAGCTGGCGGATCGGGTCATCCCCGATGCGTTTGATGGCGAGATCACCCAACACATCGAAACCGAACTGCGCGAGCAGGGGGTCTCTCTCCATCTGGGTGAGCGAGTTGAAGCGCTGCTGGGGGATGGTCGGGTGACCGGCGTGCGCACCAGCCAGGGCGAGTACGAGGCCGATATCGTGGTGGTCTGTACCGGGGTCAAGCCCAGCACCGAGTTTCTGGCCGATACCGGCATCGAGCGGCTCGGCAACGGCGCCATCAAGGTGGATCGTCAGGGGCGTAGCTCGCTCGCCAACGTCTGGTCGGCCGGTGACTGTGCCAGCGTCTGGCATAGCGTGAAGCAGCAGCAGGTCTATGTGCCGCTCGCCACCATCGCCAACAAGCTGGGGCGCATGGTGGGTGAGAACCTGGCGGGGGCCGAGCAGGAGTTCCCGGGCACCCTCGGCTCTGCCGCGCTCAAGGTGCTGGGGCTGGAGGCGGGCCGTACCGGCCTCTCCGAGCAGGAAGCCAGGGCGATGGGGATCGACTATCGCACTGTGGTGATCAAGGACAAGTGCCACACCAACTACTGCCCAGGTCAGTCCGACATCCACGTCAAGCTGGTCTACGAGGCGGGCAGCAAGCGGCTGCTGGGTGGCCAGATCCTCGGTCGCAAGGGGGCGGTCCACCGCATCGACGCGCTGGCGGTTGCCATCACCATGGGAGTGACCACCGAGCAGCTCGGCATGCTGGACTTTGCCTACGCGCCCCCCTTCTCCCGCACCTGGGATGCCCTGAACGTGGCGGGCAACGTCGCGAAGTAACAGGCGCTGGTCAGGCGGAAAATGAGAAGAGGCGGCACAGAGTGCCGCCTCTTCTTTTTGTTTAAAGCTGCCTCAGGGATTGGCAGGGGGATCTTGCCGCTCCGGCTTGCCTGTCGCCGGTTTGCTGCCGACCAGCACGGCGCCGAAGAAGATAAGCGCAACACCTGCCGCCTTGCTTGCCACCAGCGGTTCGGCAAAGACCGGCATGCTCACCGCCAGCAGATAGACCAGCCCGTAACTGGTGCTGAGCAGTGGGTAGGCGATATTGAGCGGTGTGGAGTGCAGCGCGGCCAGCCAGCAGAGCAGCGATAGCCCGTAGCAGAGGATGCCGATGACGATGGTGAGGAGTGGCAGGGGGTGAGCCAGCATCACGGCGGGATCGGCCTGCCATGCAGGGAGGCTGATCGCTCCCCACTTCATGCAGAGCTGCGCCACCGTCACCAGCACTATGCTGCCTAACACGTAGAGATAGCCCTTCATAGCAGACCTCCCAGCAGCAGGGCGCCGACGATGATGGTGGCAGCCCCCAGCCAGTTGTGGCTGCTCACCGGCTCGTGGAAAAAGTGGCGCGAGCCGAGCAGCACCAGCACCAGATTAATGCTGAGCATGGGGTAGGCCATGCTCAGCGGCAGTCGTTGCAACAGATAAATCCAGAGCAGCATGCCACTGCCAAGTGCTGCCACGCTGGCAACAAGCCAGGGGGAACGCAGCTTTTGCAGGTGGTTACAGGGGTTACGCTGCCAGCAGATAACGGCCTGCTTTTGCAGCATCTGGCCGCTGCTGGTCAGCAGGCACACCAGTAATAGCAGCACTATATCCATCAGCGTACTCCATGGTAGATGAGCAGGGTCAGCCGGTGGCTGACGAGGGTCTCGTCGGCAGGGGGCAGAGGGCCGGTCTCTCCGTCGTGATCGGTCTTCATCAGCAGGGCAACTTGCCCCTTCTCACGCGCTTGTGCCAACCATCTCGGGAACTCTGCACGGGCAACATAGCGGCCCTTGGCATCCGGATAGCCCAGGCCGTAAGCTAGCTCTCCTTTGTCGTCGAACAGCATGATCTCGCCGCGCCGGGTGCTCCGGGCGAGAGCGGATGCCAGTCCCGGATCGCTGGCCAGCAGAGTCTCTGAACCCTGCAGCACGGCCTGATTAGTCTCGATGAAACGCTCTGGCAGCTTTGAGTCGATCAGTGATTGCGGCAGCGCCCAGGGCAGGCCGATGGCCAGTATCATGGGGCAGAGCGCGCTCAGGACCCAGCGGCGACTGACCGCCTGCAACTGGATGAGTCCGAGCAGGGACCAGCCGATAAAGATGGCCATGGCCACCGACAGTGCCCCGTGATCCTCTTCACCGTAGATGGCTTGGTCGCGGGATAAAGCCAGCACGGTCAGCACTACCAGTCCGATGAGGCCGAACAGGCCGTTCAGCCAGGCGTTGAGTTTGAAGGCCCGCTCTTTACCTTCCTTGATTTTGTCCACGGCGCTGGTGGCCATCAGCATGGCCAGCGGGGCGAAACAGGGCAGGATATAGGTGAGCAGCTTGCCTTTGGCAATGCTGAAGAAGAGCAGCGGCAACACCACCCAGGCCAACAGATAGAGGGTTTCCGGGCTGTTCTTGCGCGCTTGCCATCCTTGCTTCAGTGCCCCCGGCAGCAGGCCGAGCCAGGGCAGGGTGCCGAGCAGCCCCATCGGCAGGTAGTACCAGAATGGCGCCTTGTGCTGCGCATCTTCCGAGGCGAAGCGCTGGATGTGCTCAATCCAGAAGAAGTAGTGCCAGTAGTCCGGCTCGCGCAGGTGTACGGCGATGGCCCAGGGGGCGACCAGCAGAGCCGCGCTAAGGATGGCCAGCGGCCCGAAACATACCAGCTCGCGCAGGCGGCGCTGATAGATGGCGTAGGGCATGATGGCTACCACGGGTACCGCCAGTGCGATAAAGCCTTTGGTGAGAAAGCCCATGCCGCAGGCGAGGCCGAACAGCAGATAGCCTGCCACTCTGCGACCGGGCGGCCCTTCTTGCCGGATGAGGTAGAAGCTCACCATGGCGGCATTGAGCCAGAGGGTGACCATGGCATCCAGCACGCTGTAGGTGCCGATGCCGTAGACGATCAGGGTCGAGAGATAGATCAGGCTGGCGAACCACGCTGTACGCCGGCACTGCCACAGCTGCAGAGCGAACCAGAAGATCAGCAGGGCGCTCAGGCCGGTGGCTGCGGCCGAGGCGAAGCGGACCGCAAAGTTGCTCTCGCCAAACAGCAGCTGGCTGAGGCTGTTGAACCAGTAACCGGCGATGGGTTTCTCGAAGTAGCGCAGGCCAAGGAAGTGGGGCACCACCCAGTCACCCGTGGTGATCATCTCCCGGCTGATCTCGGCGTAACGGTTTTCGTCCGGGCTCCACAGCATCCGCTGGTTGAGTGGCAGCAGGTAAAAGGCGAGGAAGAAAAGGGGCAGGGCCCATCGGGTCATCTTCATGAGATTCTCTGTTGCAATCTGGCGAGCGGGTTCATGGCGTCATCTTGCAACCGAGCCACCCTTCGCGTCCTGGCAGGGAGCCGCGCAGCAGATGGCTGGTCGGCAAGAGGGCTGGGTCGGGGGGAAGCAGGTTGCCAAGGGGGATGAAGTGGATGCCGCGCGACCTGGCTTCATCGAGCAGGAGATCGAACTGCTCGGCCATGACGATCCCCTCCACCTCGGCGTGGATGGTGTAGACATGGGGGCCCGGTTGCGGTGCCGCAGTCAGCTGCTCCAGCAGGAAGTGGTTGAAGCGCTCGGCCGTCACCTGGCTGCCAATCACCTCGTCAAAGGTGGGCAGGTTGACCGGGATCTGCGGGGTGCCGGGCCGACCATCCTCCAGAATGGGACGGAACAGGCCGCAGCCACGGCAGTCACTGTTGTAGCGAAAGCCGAACTGCTCCTTGGCCTGGGTGGTGAGGGGATCGGCTCGCCAGCCGGCGGCGGCGGAGCAATCCACTTCGCGCCCCAGGATCTCGCTCAGGGCATCGACTCCGAGCCGGGTCTGGCGGATCAGTTCGGCTTCGTCCCAGCGACCGGTATTGGCCTGCCAGCCGTGGTGATCCCAGGCATGCAGCCCCACCTCATGGTGCGCCTTATCGGTGTCGCGCATCAGGGAACCCAGCTCTCTGCCGATGGACTTGCCGGGCCAGGCGGTGCCAGCCAGCAGGATATCGAGCCCATAGAGGGATGCGGCGTTGGAACGCAGCATCTTGAGCAGGAAGCGGGGTTTTAGCAGGCGCCACAGGTGGCGCCCCATGTTGTCCGGACCGACCGAGAAGAAGAAACTCCCCTTCACCTGATGCTTGTCGAGCAGTTGCAGCAGGCGGGGAACCCCGTCACGGGTTCCCCTGAAGGTATCGACGTCGATCCGCAGACCCACTTCAGTCATGCTCGACTCCCGTCGTGACCGCCCCCTGCAGGAAGAAGTCCAGCGTCTTGCCGATGGTCTCTTCCATCTCGATGGTCGGTTCCCAGTCGATCAGCTTGCGGGCATTACGGATGCTCGGGCGGCGGTGGGAGACATCCTGATAGCCGTCGCCGTAGAAGGACTTGCTCTCCACCAGATTGAAGCCGGCAAATGGCGGGAAGTGGTGGCGCAACGGGTGGGCCTCGAACTTGGCGAGCAGCACCTCGGCCATCTCGCGAATGCTCGCCTCGTTATCCGGGTTGCCGATGTTGATGATCTGGCCGTTGCAGCGATTGCCCCTGTTTTCGACGATGCGGAACAGGGCTTCAATGCCATCCTTGATATCGGTGAAGCAGCGTTTCTGGGCGCCGCCATCCACCAGCTGGATCGGGGTGCCGTCCACCAGATTGAGGATCAGTTGGGTGATGGCGCGGGAACTGCCGATGCGGGCAGAGTCCAGGCTGTCGAGGCGTGGGCCCATCCAGTTGAAGGGACGGAACAGTGTGAAGTTGAGCCCCTCTTTTTTGCCGTAGGCCCAGATCACCCTATCCAGCAGCTGCTTGGAGACCGAGTAGATCCAGCGCTGTTTGTTGATGGGGCCGACGATGAGGCGGGATTCATCTTCGTCGAAGCTGCGGTCGTCGCACATCCCGTACACCTCGGAGGTGGAGGGGAAGATGATGCGCTTGTGGTACTTGACGCAGTAGCGGACGATCTTGAGGTTCTCTTCAAAGTCGAGTTCGAACACCCGCAGCGGGTTGCGGGTGTACTCGATGGGGGTGGCGATGGCCACCAGCGGCAGGATCACGTCGCACTTCTTGATGTGGTACTCGATCCACTCGGTGTGGATGCTGATGTCCCCCTCCACGAAGTGGAAGTGGGGGTGGCCGATGAAGCGTTCCACTGCGCTGGAGCCGATGTCGAGGCCATAGACCTCGTAGCCGCCATCCTTGAGCAGGCGCTCGGTGAGGTGGTTGCCGATAAAGCCGTTGACGCCGAGGATCAACACCCGGGTCAGCCGTGCCTTGCGCATGGCCTTGCTCGCCTTGTCGCCGATCTTCATCCCTTCCATCAGCCCCAGCTCGCGGGCAAGTTGGGCGCCGCGTACATAGAGCCCCCCTTCGACCTGACCGGCCAGGATCTCCAGCACCCCTTCACCACAGGCCACCCGCAGCGGGTCGTGGGAGAGAATGGTGCCCGGCTGCTGGTCGCTCTGGATCGCCAGCGGCTTTGCCTGCCAGACCGTCAGCTTGCGATCACCGGCGAAGCTGAAGGCTCCCGGGTAGGGCTGGGTAACGGCACGTACCAGGTTATAGAGATCCCTGGCGGGCTTATCCCAGTGCAGTTCGCCATCGGCCGGGGTGCGGCGACCATAGTAGCTTGCCTTGCTCTCGTCCTGCGGGGTGAAGGTGGCGTCACCGCGCTTGAGTTTGACCAGCTCCCCTTCCAGCAGGGCGCGGGCTGCCTGGCGCATCTTGCCATGCAGGGTCAGCGCGGTGTCATCGTGGGCAATGGTTACTGCCTGTTGGGCAAGGATATCGCCGGCATCGGCACGGGCTGTCATCCGGTGCAGGGTCATGCCGGTTTCGCGTTCGCCGTTGACCAGACACCAGTTGATGGGCGCCCGGCCACGATAGGCAGGCAGCAGGGATCCATGCAGATTGAAGGCCCCGACGGTCGGGATATCGAGGAGTTCCTGCTTGAGCAGGTTGCGGTAGTAGAAGGAGAAGATGGCCTCGGGCGCCAGTTCGCGGATACGCTCGACCCAGAGCGGGTGGTTCACGTCTTCGGGAGAGTAGACCGGCAGGTCATGTTCGGCGCAGAGCTGGGCCACCGAACCGAAGAAGCGGTTCTCGCCCGGATCATCGGCGTGGGTGAAGACCGCCTGGATCTGATAACCGGCCTGAAGCAGTGACTCGATACCGGTGCAGCCGATATCGTGATAGGCAAAGACGACAACGTTCATGATTGAGTTTCCTGTTGCGAAGCATCCGGTGTGGAGCGAACGATTTGGTGAATGAAGTAGCGGGGGCGGGCGCGCACATCGGTATACATGCGGCCTATGTACTCACCCAGCAGCCCCATCCCGATCAGCTGTACGCCGACAAAGGTGAAGAGAATGGCAAACAGGGTGAAGACGCCATCTGCTGCCCAGTCGGCGCCCAGTAACAGACGCAGCAGCAGCAGCAGGATCGAGAAGGTGAAGCCGATCCCCGCCACCAGGCTGCCAACGATGCTGAGCAGGCGCAGCGGGGCCGTGGTCATGCAGGTGACCAGGTCGTACATCAGGTTGATAAGGTGCATCAGGCCATATTTGGATTCGCCGTGGGCCCGTTCGGCGTGGCCCACCTCCAGCTCGGTGGTGCGGCGGGCAAAGCTGTTGGCCAGGATGGGGATGAAGGTGCTGCGCTCCTGACAGCAGAGCATGGCGTCGATGATGTGGCGGCGATAGGCACGCAGCATGCAGCCGTAGTCGCTCATCTGGACGCCGGTGGCCCGCTGTACCGACTTGTTGATAAAGCGTGAGGCTGTCTTGCGAAACCATGAATCCTGCCGGTTGCGGCGGATGGTGCCGACCACGTCATACCCTTCCATAGCGGTGGCGACCAGCCGCGGGATCTCTTCCGGCGGGTTCTGCAGATCGGCATCCAGGGTGATCACCAGATCCCCTGTTGCCGTCTCGAAGCCGGCCATGATGGCGGCATGCTGGCCATAGTTGCGGTTGAGCAGCACGGCGACCAGCTTGCTCCCTTCGCGATTGGCGGCTTCGCTGATGATGGTGGCGGATCGGTCGTTGCTGCCGTCGTCGATCAGGATCACTTCGTAATCCTGGCTCAGCAGCCCGCAGGTGTCGGTCACCCGTTGCAGCAGTTCCGGCAGGCTCGCCTCCTCGTTGTAGACGGGGATGATGACTGAGACCCGTTTGATGTCGTTATGGTTCACGTATTGTTACTCCAGTATGTCGGTCAGGGCTGCCACAACCCGATCCACGTCGGAGAGCGTCATGTCGGGGAAGAGGGGAAGGGTGCAGAGCCGTGACGAGTTCCACTCTGTGTTGGGTAGCGAAAGATCCGGATAGCGCTCCCGGTAGTACTTCTGGGTGTGGGCGGCGCGAAAATGCAGGCCACTGCCGATGCCTCGCTCCTGCAGCGCCTGCATCAGCTGATCGCGATCGAGGCCGCACTGCTCGGGGTCGACCCGCACCATGAAGAGGTGCCAGGCATGCAGATGGGGGTAGGTGGGGATGGCCAGCGGTGCCAGCGGCAGGTTGGCCAGACGTTCATGGTAGCGAGACACCAGTTCGACCCGCTTGGCATTGAGCTCGGGCAGGCGGGCCAGCTGCACCAGGGCGATGGCGGCGTTGATGTCGGCCAGGTTGTATTTGAAGCCCGGCATGATCACCTCCGCCTGCGGCTTGCGTCCCTGCGTCATGCGGTCGAAGGCATCGACTCCCAGGCCGTGAAATTTCAGCATGCGAGCCTTGTCGGCCAGCGCCTGGTCATCGGTCACCAGCATTCCTCCCTCGGCACAGGTAAGATTTTTGATGGCGTGGAAAGAGAAGATGGCGGTGCCGGTTTCCCCGACCCAGCGCGCGCGATAGCGGGTGCCGACTGCATGGGCGGCATCTTCGATGACTGGAATATCGTGCTGGCGACCCAGGGCGAGGATGGGGTCGAGGTCGACCGGTGCCCCTGCGTAGTGGACCGGGATGATGGCCCGGGTGTTGGGGGTGATGAGCGGCGCTATCTGGTCGGCGCTGACCATCAGAGTATCCCTGTCCACATCGACAAAGACCGGGGTGGCCCCCAGCAGGGTGATGATGTTGATGGTGGAGACCCAGGTCTGGGAGGGGGTAATCACCTCGTCACCCGGGCCAATCCCCAGCGCCATCAGGGTGACATGCATGCCCGCGGTCGCGGAGCAGAGCGCAACAGCATGCTGGCAGCCAAAGGTCTCGCAGAAACGCTGCTCCAGCTCATGATTTTTCGGGCCCGTGGTGATCCATCCCGATTGCAACACCTCGCTGACGGCACGGATCTCGGCCTCGCCCATGGCAGGCTTTGAGAATGGCAGAAAGTCTTTCATACGACTCCGGTCTTAATGTCGCAAAAAATAAAATGACGATGAAAATCTGCATTGCTGATTTTCACTGGAAATATGCTTGGGGAAAGTGTCGAGATTGCTCGATATATTTTGAAAGTAGCTGAATAACGAGTTTTTATTCAAGCGCACAGCAACACTTGGTAACAATTGCTGCCGTTTTGATGGCGTGGCTTAATATGGAAATATCTCGTAACAAAAAATCGCTTGGCTTTATTTTAGGTTGGTGTTTAGCCACTTTTTTGACTGTCGCCACCTAAATCATCTGCTATTGCTCAACAGGTTGGGTGTCATTCAGAATTGACATTGCTTGTTACAAATTGCCCGTAGTGCAATTGAGTAAAGGATGTAAAGTTTCCATCATTACGCATTATGGAAAAATCGTTATGAATATCACAGTGTTTGGCAGTGGCTATGTCGGACTGGTACAGGCAATTGTATTGGCAGATGTAGGGCACCAGGTTGTTTGTATCGATCTCGATGCAGATAAAATAAATAGATTATCCCATGGCGAATTACCAATATATGAGCCGGGACTGGATGTGTTATTACACCAGACATTGCAAAATGGCTCGCTGACATTCACCACGGATATTCCCATGGCGGTTACCCATGGTGACGTGCAATTTATCGCCGTCGGTACGCCCCCTGATGAGGATGGTTCGGCCGATCTGAGCGCCGTCAGGGCGGTGGCGAGATCGATTGCCCAGCATCGCGCAGATGAGGTGATCATCGTCAACAAATCCACCGTGCCGGTTGGTACGGCAGACAAGGTGTTTTACTGGGTCAGGGAGCAGCAGGCCGAACTTGGCAAGCAGTTTGAATTCGATGTGGTCTCCAATCCGGAATTTCTGAAAGAGGGGGCGGCCGTCAGGGATTGCCAGCGCCCGGATCGCATTGTTATCGGCACCGGCAAGGAGCGTTCCAGAGCCGTGATGCGCGAGTTGTATGAGCCATTTAATCGCAATCACGACCGCATTCTGTTTATGGATGTTCGCAGTGCCGAGCTGACCAAGTACGCCGCCAACTGCATGCTGGCCACCAAGATCAGCTTTATCAACGAGATGGCCGGGCTGGCCGAGCGGGTCGGTGCCGATATCGAGCTGGTGCGGCAGGGGATTGGTGCCGACCAGCGCATCGGCTACCAGTTTATCTATCCCGGTTGTGGTTATGGCGGATCCTGTTTCCCCAAGGATGTGAGGGCATTTCTGGCGACTGCAGCGGCCCTCGACTACGACACGCCGCTTATTCGTGCGGTGGAGCGGGTCAACGAGCGGCAGAAGTTCAAGCTCTTCGACACCCTGGCCTGCCACTTTCACGAGCGAGGCGAGTCGCTGGCGGGCAAGACCATCGCCATCTGGGGACTCGCCTTCAAGCCCAATACGGATGACATGCGCGAAGCGCCGAGCCGGGTGTTGATGGAGGCGCTCTGGCAGGAGGGGGCCCGGGTGCAGGCCTTCGATCCGGTGGCGATGAAGGAGGCACAGCGTATCTATGGTTGCCAGCCCGAGCTGTCGCTGATGGGGACCAGGGAGGCAGCGCTGGCGGGGGCGGATGCGTTGGTCATCTGTACCGAGTGGAACGAGTTCAAGGCGCCCGATTTTGCCCAGATCAGGAAGATGCTGGCGCACCCCCTCATCGTCGATGGTCGCAATCTCTACGATCCGCTCAAGATGAAGGGGCTGGGCTTTTCCTACTATGCCATCGGGCGTGGGGAGACCATTACAGAAGGTATGAGCCATGCAGAGTGCTGATATTTCGGAGCGCACGCTCTGCTGGATGTTGCTGCTGGTTACGCTGGTGCTGCTGTTTGGCCAGTTTGACCATCAGCTCTGGACCCCTGACGAGCCGCGTGAGGCAGCCATTGCACTCGAGATGTACCGCAATGGCGATTGGGTGGTACCGACCCTTGGCGGGCACAGCTTTATCGAGAAGCCGCCGCTCTTCTATATGGCCGCTCTGCCGTTTCTTGATGGGTTTGAATCCTGGCTGGGGGTGACCAATAGCCTGCGGTTGGCGGGCGTGGTCTGGGCGGCGGGTATGCTGCTCTTTACCGGCCTGCTGGCCTATCGCCTGCTTGGCAATAGATCGGCCGCGATCTGGTCGGTGATCGCACTGGGCACCATGGAAGGATTTATCATCAACACGCACTGGATTAGAACGGACAGTGCGCTTGCCTTCTTTGTCATATTTACCCTTTGGGCATTTTCAGAATATTACCTTGTAAGCCGTCGGTGGATGGCGATACTGGCCGGAATAGGGTTGGCGGGCTGTTTTATGGCAAAAGGTCCTATTGGGCCACTGACAGTTTTTTTTGGCTGGTTCCCGCTATTCTTCTTCGCTGCAAGATGTGCCGCCATCGACAAAAAACTGCCAGGATTTATCTGGCAGCATCTGCTGATGCTGCTCTGTTTTATATTGCCAGTGGCAGCGTGGATTCGTGAATTAATTAATCATGTCGATGGCGATGCTTTATGGAATGAGTGGTTCTGGCAGAATCAGGTAGGCCGCCTGACAGGCACCTCGACCGAACTCGGCCATATCAAGAAAGGGGCATATCTTTATTATTTATGGGGGATGGCTGAATATACCATCCCCTGGTTGCCATTCATTTTCTATTGGGGTTGGCAAACCATCAAACAGCGACGCTGGAGTCGTGAGAGGTTATTTCTGTTGTGCTGGGCAGTGGGCACCCTTTTGCTGTTAACCCTCTCATCCACCAAGCGCACCCTCTATCTTTTTCCGTTGTTGCCGGTATTTGCCATCATGCTGGGTCAGGTCAGCCTGAACTGGCCGGGATGGACGGCTCGCTATGGTCGGGGATGGCTCTGTTTCATGCTGCTGTTCTGTGTCGTGGTCATAGGGCTACCTCTGCTGGGCCCTTCACTACCGGTGGCCAGTCATGTTCCGGCAGACGTGCTACAGGTCGCCAGCAAGCTGGGGTGGCGTTATATCCCCGCCAGTATGCTCTTCGTGATTGCGCTGGCGCTGTTGTTGCGGCGCAAGGAGGTGCATGGCGCTACTCATGTTGCCAGCTCGGTGGCCATCATGTTTCTGCTCACCTTTACACTGGTTTACCCCTTGATCGATGCCGCCAAGGGAGTATCGGGAAAGATGGCCCGGTTGCTTGAGGGAATACCGCTCGAGAAGCGGGATCGCATCGCCGGCTGGCAATTGGGGGAAACGGAGCTTGGTCTGCTCTCTGCCTATGAGCAGATGCAGGTAATGAATCTGGACAGGGAGAAAGTGAGGGATGTGGTTGCCTGTCGTGATGCCCGGTTTGATGCCGTGTTGGTCAATGGTACGGCCGGGGAGAGGGTCAAGCTGCTGGAGGGGATTCCCTATCAGTTGCTGGCCCAGACCGCTCTGCGCTCGGACAAGGGGCAACTACTGACTCTGGTGACAGGATTACAGTGCCATTAAGCCATCTATTCCCATTCAGGGGCACTGTATGAGGCAATATGGCCGTGTGGTGACGGTTCCGCTCTTCCCGGCCTGGCGTCGGGCTGACAGCGGGTTTGCAACCCTTGGTGATAAGCGAACTTCACGATGCGGCCATCTCGCAGGTGGCTAATGAATGGGATAGATGGGGTGTGAGGGGCCGCGACCGCTATGGGTTGCAGGAACTTCACCCAGCCGGATTGGTGGATTGCAAAGATAAAAAAACCGATGCCTTGGCATCGGTTTTTTTATTACCGGTTTATCCGTATCACTCAGCCACGGCCGAGGCGGTTCTCCGGGTAGTTCTTGGCCAGCACTTCGCGGGCATGCTTGGCCAGCTGCGGCATCTTCAGGGCGTCGTAAGACTCGACCATGATCTCCAGTGCCTTCTCGGTTTCGGCTGTGTCGGGGTAGGTCTCGACAATCAGCTTGGCCCGGTTGGCGGCCGCGACCAGTGCATCACGCTTCACGTAATACTCGGCCACGCTCAGGTCATATCGGGCCAGACGATTCTTCAGGCCAATCATGCGAGCGCGGGCATCGGCGGCATAGACGCTGTTGGGGTAGTTTTGCAGCAGGGTCTTGAAATCCTGGAATGCCTGACGGGCATAAGCCGGGTCTTTGTCGTCCCGACCGATACCGAACAGGCTCTGGAAGAAGTTGTAATCCGCCGCCATGTTGGTCAGGCCGCGCATATAGAATACGTAATCGATGTTTTTATGCGCCGGATTGAGGCGGATAAAACGGTCGATATTGGCGATCGCCTGAGCGGTATCATCCTGCTTGTAGTAGGCATAGATGAGGTCAAGCTGTACCTGGTTAGAGTAGGCGCCGAACGGGTAGCGAGAGTCCAAAGCCTCAAGTAATTCAGTGGCTTGCACGTAATTGCCAACGTCCAGTTTGAGGCGTGCTTTCTGGTACAGGGTCTCCGGCGGTTCGTCGGGTACCTTGGGTTTGGTGCTGGAACAGCCTGTGATCAAGGTAGCGACCAAGGCGAGCGACATCAGCAGGTGAGACTTCTTTCCCATCAACAACATCCGGTCCATTTCCACGAAATTGGCAAAGTATCCGTTATGCTTGGCTAAAAGAAAAGCTAGAATACCCGGATTATTTCGAATTGATACCCCCCGCTCAAGAGACCATACATGAGCCAGCATATTGAACTGACAGGCGAATTCCAGGATCACCAATTCGGGCAGCGACTCGACCAGGCCCTGGCCGAATTGTTTCCAGACTACTCCCGCACCCGCATCAAGGAGTGGATTTTACAGGACAGAGTGACCCTGGACGGTCAGGTTGCCAACACCCCGCGCGAGAAGATTTTGGCCGGGCAGCAGGTGCATGTGAATGTCGAGCTGGAAGATGATACTCGCTGGGATGCCCAGGATATCGAGCTCAACATCGTTTATGAAGATGAACACATTCTGGTGATCGACAAACCAGCCGGTCTGGTGGTTCACCCGGGCGCAGGCACGCCGGATGGCACCATCCTCAACGCCCTGCTGCACCGCTACCCCGGCATTGCCGAGGTACCCCGCGCCGGTATCGTGCATCGTCTGGATAAAGACACCACAGGTTTGATGGTGGTTGCCAAAACCGTACCCGCCCAGACCCATCTGGTGGAAGCGTTGCAGGCGCGCCAGATCACCCGTGAGTACGAAGCGATCGCCATCGGTCACATGACCGCAGGTGGTACGGTTGATGCGCCCATAGGCCGTCACCCGACCCAGCGTACCCATATGGCCGTGGTGCCCAATGGCCGCCCCTCTGTGACCCACTACCGGGTGCACGAGAAGTTCCGTGGCCACACCCGTCTGCGTCTGCGTCTGGAAACCGGCCGTACCCACCAGATCCGTGTCCACATGGCGCACATCAAACACCCGCTGGTGGGGGATCCCGCCTACGGTGGCCGTCTGCGCCCGCTGCGCAACGCGACCCCCGAGCTGACCGAGGCGCTGCGCAACTTCCATCGTCAGGCGCTGCACGCCACCATGCTGCAGCTGGCTCATCCCATCACGGGTGAAGTGATGCAGTGGCACTCCCCCACGCCGCAAGACATGGTGGCGCTGATGGAGGTGCTGCGTGCCGACACCCTCGCCAATCCGGATGAATTGGTCTGGAAATAGTGCTTGATTGAGGCACTGCACTCCTGAATAGCCCTCGCCAACCTGGACGAGCTGGTCTGGAAAGGGTGATGAATCTGGCGGTATTGCGACAACTTCTGCCGTAACCCGCCGATACAGCGCGTAACACACAGAACCTTGAAACGGGGCGTCTTGACTGGTTGCAGCCAAGCGCCCCGTTTCCATTTGAACGATAGAGCGTGAAGGAGTGAGCAATGAAATGGCTTGAACCCGACTGGCCGGCACCAGCGTGCGTCCGTGCCCTTTCGACCACCCGGGATGGCGGAGTAAGTGAAGGGGTCTTTACCGGCCTCAATCTGGGGGCCCACGTGGGTGACGAACCGGTGCGAGTCGAGGCCAATCGGGCCCGGCTGCAGCAGGCGGCTGCCATCCCGGGGCCCCTCAACTGGCTTAATCAGGTGCACGGCACCGTGGTTCATCAGGTCAGCAGCCATTATCAGCAGGCGCCGGATGCTGATGCTGCCTGCGCCCATGAGGCGGAGCAGGCCTGCATCGTGATGACTGCTGACTGTCTGCCGGTGTTGTTCTGCGATCGGGCCGGTACCGTAGTGGCTGCCGCCCACGCGGGCTGGCGTGGACTGAAAGAGGGCGTGCTGGAGGCGAGTATCGCTGCCATGGGTTGCGAGCCGGGTGAGATCCTGGCCTGGCTTGGCCCAGCCATCGGCCCCACAGCGTTTGAAGTGGGTGGCGAGGTGCGCGAAGCCTTTATGGCTGAGCAGGCTGAAGCAGAAGCGGCGTTCGTCCCTTCGTCCAACGATGGCAAATGGTTGGCGGATATCTACCAGCTGGCGCGGTTGCGCCTCGCCCGTGCTGGCGTTACCGCCGTCTATGGCGGCGAATACTGCACCTTCAGCGATAGCGAGCAGTTCTACTCTTATCGTCGCGACGGCCAGACCGGCCGTATGGCCTCCCTCATCTGGTTGGCCCGCTAAGCAATCACCCGCCAACTAATACCCCGTCTCTCTCAAGAACAGATCCGTATGAGAGAGGCGGGGATCCTGCCCTCTCCCCGCTTTGCAGAAAAAATAACCAGCCCATGCCCTTGAAATAGCCCGTACGGGCCTCATCTTTCATCTCAGAAAGTTATGTTGTTTGCCGCGCAAGCGGCGTCTGCCTGTTTGAAGGGGGAGTGCAATGC
This sequence comes from Aeromonas sp. 601027, assembly GCF_049174455.1. Classification (NCBI taxonomy): domain Bacteria; kingdom Pseudomonadati; phylum Pseudomonadota; class Gammaproteobacteria; order Aeromonadales; family Aeromonadaceae; genus Aeromonas; species Aeromonas sp. 601027. The sequence goes on from NZ_JAAKTN010000012.1 coordinate 131,695, forward strand.
GCCTCGATCGCCTTACCAGCAAATTCCAGATTGCTATTTCCGATGCCCAGTCTCTTGCGCTGGGTCGTGACCACCAATTCATCGAACCCGTTCACCTGATGACCGCGTTGGTCAATCAGGATGGCGGCTCCATCCGTCCGTTGCTCACCCTGACCGGGATGGATATCAACGCCCTGCGCTCCCGTCTCGGTGAGGAGCTGGATCGCCTGCCGCGCGTCAGCGGCGTGGAAGGGGACGTGCAGCTCTCCAACGGCCTCGGCCGCCTGCTCAACGTCTGCGACAAACTGGCCCAGCAGCGCAAGGATCAGTTCATCTCCTCCGAACTGTTCGTGCTGGCTGCCCTCGACGACAAGGGAACGCTGGGCGAGCTGTTGCGCGCTCAGGGGCTGACCAAGGAAAAACTCGAAGCGGCCATCGACAAGGTGCGTGGCGGCAAGAAGGTGGAAGATGCCAACGCCGAGGAGAACCGTCAGGCGCTGGAGAAGTACACTATCGATCTGACCGAGCGGGCCGAACTCGGCAAGCTCGACCCGGTGATCGGCCGTGATGATGAGATCCGCCGTACCATTCAGGTGCTGCAACGCCGCACCAAGAACAACCCTGTGTTGATCGGTGCTCCCGGTGTCGGTAAAACCGCCATCGTCGAGGGGTTGGCCCAGCGCATCATCAACGGCGAAGTGCCGGAAGGGCTCAAGAACAAGCGGGTGCTGTCGCTGGACATGGGGGCGCTAGTGGCGGGGGCCAAGTATCGCGGTGAGTTTGAAGAGCGGCTCAAGGCCGTGCTGACCGATCTCGCCAAGGAGGAGGGCAACGTCATCCTCTTTATCGACGAGCTGCACACCATGGTCGGCGCCGGCAAGGGCGAAGGGGCAATGGACGCGGGCAACATGCTCAAACCTGCGCTGGCCCGTGGCGACCTGCACTGCGTCGGCGCCACCACCCTGGATGAGTACCGTCAGTACATCGAAAAAGATGCCGCGCTGGAGCGTCGCTTCCAGAAGGTGCTGGTGGAAGAGCCGACAGTCGAAGATACCATCGCCATCCTGCGCGGTCTGAAGGAGCGTTACGAGCTGCACCACCATGTGCAGATCACCGACCCCGCCATCGTGGCTGCGGCCCAGCTGTCGCACCGTTACATTGCAGATCGCCAGCTGCCGGACAAAGCCATCGATCTCATCGACGAGGCGGCAGCCAGCATCCGGTTGCAGATCGACTCCAAGCCGGAGGCGCTCGATCGCCTCGAGCGACGCATCATCCAGCTCAAGCTGGAGCAGCAGGCGCTGATGAAGGAGGACGATGACGCCAGCCGCAAGCGTCTGGAGCTGATCAATCAGGAGATTGGCGAGAAGGATCGGGAATACAACGAGCTGGACGAGGTATGGAAGGCCGAGAAGGCCGCCCTTGCCGGCACCCAGCATATCAAGGCTGCGCTGGAGCAGGCCCGTCAGGATCTCGATGTGGCGCGCCGGGCAGGCGACTTGGGTCGGATGTCCGAGCTGCAATATGGCCGCATTCCGGAGCTGGAGAAACAGCTGGATCTCGCCACTCAGGCCGAGATGCAGGAGACCAGCCTGCTGCGCAACCGGGTCACCGATGTGGAGATCGCAGACGTCCTGGCCCGCTGGACCGGTATTCCGGTCGCCCGCATGCTGGAAGGGGAGCGCGACAAGCTGCTGCGGATGGAAGATCAGCTGCACAGCCGGGTAATTGGTCAGGAAGAGGCGGTCGATGCGGTCTCCAACGCCATTCGTCGCTCCCGTGCTGGTCTCTCCGATCCGAATCGCCCCATAGGCTCCTTCCTGTTCCTGGGGCCCACCGGGGTGGGCAAGACCGAGCTGTGCAAGGCGCTGGCGGAGTTCCTGTTCGATACCCAGGATGCCATGGTGCGGATCGACATGTCCGAATTCATGGAGAAACACAGCGTGGCCCGTCTGGTGGGGGCGCCTCCCGGATATGTGGGTTACGAAGAGGGCGGTTATCTGACCGAGGCGGTACGCCGTCGCCCCTACTCGGTGATCCTGCTGGACGAAGTGGAGAAGGCGCACCCGGATGTGTTCAACATCCTGTTGCAGGTGCTCGATGATGGCCGCCTGACCGATGGTCAGGGTCGGACCGTCGATTTCCGCAACTCGGTGGTGATCATGACCTCCAACCTCGGGTCGGATCTCATTCAGGAGCACCACTCCGAGAAGGATTACGACGAGATGAAGGCCATGCTGATGGATGTGCTGACCCGCAGTTTCCGGCCGGAGTTTATCAACCGGATCGACGAGACGGTGGTGTTCCATCCCCTCGGCGAGGATCACATCAAGTCCATTGCCCGCATCCAGCTCAAGAGCCTGATGGGCCGTCTCGAGGCTCAGGGTTACGAGGTGGAGGTGAGCGAAGCGCTGCTCGAGAAGCTGGTGCATGCCGGGTTCGACCCCGTCTACGGGGCGCGTCCCCTCAAGCGGGCGATCCAGCAGAAGGTGGAGAACCCGCTGGCGCAGGCGCTGCTCTCCGGCCGCATCGTGCCGGGCAAAAAACTGGTGCTGGGGGCCGACAGCAACGGCCTCACCATGACCCAGTAATGGGATTGTCGATGAAAAACGCAGGCCTCGTGCCTGCGTTTTGTTTTCAGGGGGAGCGAGATGCTGAAGTTTTCCGTGCTGGTGGATGATGACGTTCATCTGCCTGGCTGTCTGCCCGAGCGAGGGTTGGCGTTGCTGCTGGAGTGTGACGGCCTCAGGGTGCTGTTTGACAGCGGCCGTGGCCGGGTGCTGCGCCACAACGCCGCCGTGATGGGGATCGATCTCGCCTCGCTCACCCATGTGGTGCTCTCCCACGGTCATTACGACCACGTGGGCGGGGTCGGCTCGCTGCCTGCCTATCCAAGACCCATCCCGCTCATCGCCTGTCCGGATGTGTTTTGCGAGCGGGGCTACTTCCTGTCGCTGCCCTTCTGGCGGCGCAACCTCTATCGCCTGTCGGGGGAGCTGGCTCGGGAGTCGCTGCCGGCCAAGGGCTTGCTTCCCCACTGCTCGGCCGAGCCGGTGTGGCTCTCGGATCATCTGGTGTTCCTCGGCAGCATTGTGCGGCGCGACCGGGCTGCGCCTTCGCTGCTCGGCTACATAGTGCGGGGTGGGCGGGTGGAGAAGGATCTTATCAGTGACGACTCGGCGCTGGCCTACAAGAGCGAGCAGGGGCTCATCGTCTTTATCGGCTGCGGTCACGCCGGGGTCGAGAACATCATCGCGCGGGCCAAGGAGGTGTGTGGCGACGAGCGGATCCACGCCGTCATCGGCGGCCTGCACCTGAAGTTTTCCAGCCCACAGCGGGTGGTGGCGCTCGGCACCTATCTGCAGGAAGAGGCGGTGGATCAGTTGTTTGCCTGCCACTGCACCGGCAGCAGAAAGGCGAGGTTGCCGCGCCAGCGCCAGATCGGGGCCGGGTTCGATCACAGTTTTTCGGCCTAAAAAAACGGCAATCCGAAGATTGCCGGGAGGAATGTAGTGAAGCGACCTGACGTGGGTTGAGCGGGTCGCAGGGGCAAGCCCCCGATTGCGAAGCGCGGCCACTGCTGGCCTCGCCTCTTACAGCCTGCCGGGGATGCGCTCGCTCAACCCCGACGGCCACCTGCCTGTTGCCATGCCGGCGGCGATGACGCCGGCATGGCTTTCATTCGTTACAGCATGCCTTGCACGGCGGCTTTCATCTCGGCCGGCCAGACGCCGACCTGAACTTGGCCGATGTGCTCTTTTTGCAGCAGCAGCATGGCCAGACGGGATTGGCCGATGCCGCCGCCGATGGTCTGCGGCATCCGTGCGGCCAGCAGGTCCTGATGCCAGTCGTACTGCAGGCGATCCTCGTCGCCGGTGATGGCCAGCTGGCGGCGCAGTGCTTCGGCGTCGACCCGGATCCCCATGGAGGAGATCTCGAAGCTGTCTTGCAGCACCGGGTTCCACACCAGAATGTCACCGTTCAGGCCTGCCAGACCCAGCTCGCTGTGGCTGCTCCAGTCGTCATAGTCCGGGGCACGCACATCGTGACGCTCACCGTGGGAGAGGGCACCGCCGATGCCGATCAGGAACACGGCCCCCAGCTCTTTGGCGATGGCGCGCTCGCGCCCCTTGGCATCGAGGTCCGGGTAACGGGCCAGCAGCTCTTCGCTGTGCAGGAACTGGATCTCGGCTGGCAGGAAGGGGGTCAGCTCATGCTCGGCGCAGACTGCGCGCTCGGTGGCCTTGATGGCGGCCCAGATGCCGCGCACGGTTTCCTGCAGATAGGCCAGATCGCGGCGCTCGCTCGGCATCACCTTCTCCCAGTCCCACTGATCCACGTAGACGGAGTGGATGGGGGTGAGCTTGTCTTCATCCGGACGCAGTGCCTTCATGTGGGTGTAGATCCCTTCGCCCGGACCGAAGCCGAAGCGACCCAGGGTCTGGCGCTTCCATTTGGCCAGTGAATGGACCACTTCGTAGCTGTGATCCGGCAGAGTTTTTACTTTGACCTGCACTGCATTCTCATGGCCAGAGAGGTTGTCCTGAGTGCCATCACCGACCCGGCTCAGAATGGGGGCTTGCACCTCCATCAGACCCAGTTGTTGGGCGAGTTGGCGGGAGAACATCTCTTTGACGAAGCTGATCTGCTGTTGGCTGCGAATGTAGTGCTGTTTCATGCTGAATTCCTGTTTCAAACCCCGTTGGATGTGGTGATTCTTCAACGGAATGCCAACTAAATTCAATATTCGATAATAGAAATAGGCTTTGTGTATTTTTTTATTCAAAATAAGCCGTTTTTTAATGAGGTATCGTCAACGGGAGTGCAAAAAAATGCCGGAAAATTATCGGATCGATAATCTCGATCAGGCCATCCTCACCGCTCTGATGGAGAATGCGCGGATCCCTTACGCCGAACTTGCGAAACAACTGGCGGTCAGCCCGGGCACCATCCATGTGCGGGTGGAGAAGATGAAACAGGCGGGGATCATCGAGGGGACACGGGTGCAGGTTAACCCCAAGAAGCTGGGTTACGACGTCTGCTGCTTTATCGGGATCAATCTGAAGAGTGCCAAGGATTACCCCTCGGCACTGGCCAAGCTGCAAGCGCTGGACGAAGTGGTGGAAGCCTACTACACCACGGGCCACTACAGCATCTTCATGAAGGTGATGACCCGCTCCATCGACGAGCTGCAGATAGTGCTGATCAACAAGATCCAGACCATCGACGAGATCCAGTCCACTGAAACCCTGATTTCGCTGCAGAATCCGATCCTGCGGGACGTGAAGCCCTGACCGGCTGATCAGGGTTCGATATAGGGGATGGCGTACTTGTCGTAGAGGGCCTTGAGGCTGCCGTTGCGCTTCATGCGCAGCAGTTCGGCATCGTAGGCCGCCATCAGGGCGGGGGTCTGTGCATCCGCTCGTGCGCGGGCCCAGGTGTTGAAGTAGGGGCTGCTCTTGAGCGGTTTGGGCAGGTAATCGACCTTGCCCGTCAGCCCCTCCTCTTTGATCTGGGTGAAGGCGGTGACCAGTGGCATGGGCACGGTATCGATGCGTCCTGCCAGCAGTTTGCGCAGTTGCAGCTGGTTCATGGTGATCTCCTGAAACTGATAGGCCGGGTCGGTCATGGCCGCTGCCAGTTCAGGGGTATAGGAGAAATCCTTGGTCACGCCGATGCGCCAGGGTTTGAGATCGGCCAGCGTTTCGTAACGGATCTTCAGCAGGTCCGCCTTGCGCACGAAGAAGTGCCAGCTGTGGCGTAGATGGGCCTGTTGGGGATAGATGAGATAACTCTCCCGCTCTGCCTTGTAGGAGTGGGTCATCACTAGATCGCAGGCGCCGGTTTCGGCATTACGGGTGAGGCGGGCGCCGGAGTCGGCCAGCTCGACCCGAAAGGGCGTCTCCAGCTTGTCGAATATGGCGGTGACTATATCGATATCGAGCCCATGGGGTTTCTGATCGGCATCGATATACTTGAGCGGGGGCTCCATGGTGCCGCAGATCACCAGCTCCTTGGCGGGCAATCCGAGTGGAAACAGCAACCAAAACAGGGGGATCACACGCAAACTACGTCTCCTGAGCCCGTTTGAAGATATTCCAAGACCTGATTCCAGTATATTGGATGGCACCTGATCCGTTAGAAGCGACTGTTTATGGCAAATCCTGAAATCGAGAGCCCGCTGGACGGGATCGACAAGTTGACCGTCTCGCTCTACCGCCTTGGCTTGAGTGCGGCTGCCCTGTTGCTGCTTTGCCGCGGTGCGGCGCTGCTGAGCGGGATGGCACTGCTTCCGTCGGCACAATGGTTGATGTCTCTGGCAGTGGCAAGCGCAATCTGCGGCTTCTCGCTGCATATCTACGACAAGCGGATTCGCCTGATTCTGCAGGGATTTGGTTGGGGCGCGCTGGCCCTGGCTGCGGTAGGAGCGCCGGATGCGCTGGTGCTGGGAGCGGCCTTGGCGACCCTCTCCGGGCTGGCGTTCAAGGAGCAGTTTTGCTTCTCGATTCCCGGCATCAAACTGGTGCCCATTTTGCTGCCGGCGTTATGGCTGCTGGAGTGGTTGCGGGTGGAGTGGGCCGCCGCACTGGTGGCGCTGGTATGCGGGGCCCTGTTGACCTTGCTGGCGCTGGCCAAGTGGCGGATGCCCCTGCACTTCGATATCGGTGACAAGGGGCGTTACCAGATCTAGGTCTGCTGGCACACCTTCATCTGCTGGTTGAGGGCCTGCATCACCTGACGGCGGCTGATGATGCCGATCACCTTGCCCTGTTGCAGCACCGGGTAGATCTTGGGCTTGGCATCGGCCATCTGGCGAGCCAGATCCAGAATGCTCTCATCCGGCCCGACCGAGAGGGGCGAGCGGTTCATCAGATCCTCCACCCTGGTGCGGGTATCGCAGTGGTAGCTGCCGGTGAGCAGGCTGGGAATGCAGTCTTGTTCGGAAAGAAAGCCGATAAGCCGTTTTTGCTCATCCAGCACCGGCAGGCCGCCAAGACCCGATTGATGCAGGCGATCCAGCGCCTCGGCCAGGCCGAGTCCGGCAGTGAGGGAGTGGGTCAGGCGACCCATGTGGTGGTGTACTTTCAGCATGGTGGTGACTCCGCAAGAGGGGGATGCCGCCACTATGACGCGGGTGGGTGGCCCGCGACCAATGGCTTGTGCCGCAGAGATTGATAGGCACCGGCCATCGGCGGTGATCCGCTGGCAGGCGGGCTTCGTTCATGCAAGACCATGAAAGGGAAAGGAGATCGTATGCGTGCATTGGTTACGGGCTGCGGCCGTCGACTCGGATTTTATCTCTGTGAACAGCTGGTGGCAGCGGGTTGGCAGGTGACGGGCAGCTATCGCAGCGAGCGGCCGGAGCTAGCCACGCTGGCAGCACTGGGGGTCGAACTGGTGCTGGCGGATTTTGGCCGGGAAGATGACGTTGGCAAGCTGATCGATGTGCTGGCTGCCCATCAGGATCTGGCGCTGGTGATCCACAACGCCTCGGCCTTCGAGCCGCAGGCAACTGATCCGGCGGCGCAACTGGCCCAATTCGAGCAGTTCTACCGGGTACACATGGCGGCCCCCTTCCAGCTAAACCGGGCGTTGGCCCCCCAGCTTGCCAGCAACCCCAACGCCAGCATCATTCACATCACCGATATCTATATCCATGCCCCGGCCCCCCGTTTTGCCAGCTATGTGGCGACCAAGGCGGGAGCCCATTCGCTGGCCATGAGCTTTGCCCGCGAGCTGGCGCCTGCGGTGCGGGTCAACACTATAGAGCCGGGGCCGATCCTGTTTCTCGACGAGCATGACGAGGCATGGCGCCAGCAGGTGTTGGCGAAAACACCGCTGGCGCGGGAGGGTGGACTTGAGCCCATCTGGCAGGCGGTGCAGTTACTGATGGGGAACAGTTATATGACGGGGGCCAGCATCAAGGTAGATGGCGGGCGGGCGCTGGCCACCCTCTGATAGGTTGCCGAGCACCAGCGGCCCCAGCCCGACCTGCCGAGTCAGCAAGCCTTTGCCGGGTTTGAGTTTGCCCGACGGGGCGGGGAGCGTCACTTGCAGCGCCACCTTGGGCTCATGCACCTCGCCATGGCCATAGAGCTCGGCCAGCAGCTCCGCCAGATAGGAATCGACCTCTGCCGAGGCAAAGTCACCGCTCCTGTTGCTGGCCAGAATATCGATGTCGAGCGGCCGATCGTGCACCTTGCAGAGTGGATCGCTGCGATCCCGGCCGTGAGCTACCTCAAGGGCGACAAAGTGCTGCTTGAGGCGGGCGGCATCGAGCGGGCTCTCCACCACCAGCAGGCAGTTGAGAAAGTCGTGGCAGGAGTGCATTCCCACCGGCTTGGTGCGGATCACCGAACTCAGCCGCAGGGGGCCGACGTTCACAAACAGCTCGGCCAGCGCGCGGCTGACATGGATGTGCGGGTCAATATTGGATCCAATGCTACACAGATAGAACATGCTCACCTTCCCGGGGTTGGGCTCATCTGAAATGTATACGCAGCTCACGGTTATCGGATTAACTATGGCTTAACATTGTCTTATCTATTGTGATCCGGCACTGATTGGCAGAAAGGAGGTTTGCATGAGTGTGGAGCTGAAATGGGCGCTGTTGACCGCTTCGGGTGCGCTGGCGCTGATCATGATTATCTGTCTGGCCTCTGTCGCGTTGGCGTGAATCACCACAATCCAGATAATCCAAACCGGCCTGTTGGCCGGTTTTGTTTTTCTGGGCGGTGCAGCTATGCTGGCGCACCGGTGAGAACGCAAGAGAAGAGATGATGACCAAGGTTCGCCCACGCTCCCTGCTGCAGGTGGTATTGATGGGATTCGTGCTGGTATTGATGCCGCTGGGCGGCATGATCTGGCACAACAGCACCTCCCTTGCCCACCTCAGCCAACTCACCAGCGACGAGATGGAGCGGGCGGTCAAGGATACCCGCCGCGCCACCCTGCTGACGGCGCAGGCCATCGATATCGAACGCACCTTGCGCCGCTTCGCGGTGCTGGGGGATCGCCGCAGCCTCACCAGCTATCAGCAGCAACTCGACGGGTACCGGGTGTTGCTGGCAGAACATCGCAGCTCTATCTCCGACGGTCAGCTCTACAGGGGGCTCGATCAGGGGCTGGCCTGGCTCGACAGCTTGCAGGATGCCGCGCTGGCCCAGGCTGCGGTGGCGGGGGACAAGCTAGAGCTGTTTAACGATGCCAACAAGCAGCTTGAGATGGTCACCCGCAGCCGGGTTGACGAACACATGGAGCGGGTGCGACTCACCATCGCCGGACTGACCAGGGAGCTCTGGTGGGTGAGCGGCGCTGTAGCGGCGCTCAGCCTGCTGATGGTCTTTATCTTCACCTACCTGATCATCCACCCGGTACGACAGATTGAGTCGCGCATCTTGAGCCTAGGGGCGGGGGTCGAGCCGGATCCAAGGCCGGTAGATGGCCCCGCCGAGCTGGTGTTGCTGGGGGAGCGGATCCTCTGGCTTTACGACAAGCTCAAGGAGCTGGAGCAGCAAAAGTACCAGTTTCTGCGTCATGTTTCCCACGAGCTCAAGACCCCGCTAGCGGTGCTGCGGGAGGGGTCGGATCTGCTCTGCGAGCAGCTGGTCGGGCCGTTGACGCCGGATCAGCTGGAGATCTGCCAGATGCTGGACGAGAGCAGTCGGCGTTTGCAGACCCTGATCGAGCGGCTGCTCGACTTCAACCGGCTCAGTCAGCAGGAGGTCTTCGAACTGGAGCCCGTCCCCCTGCTGCCCATGCTGTCAGAACTCACCATCGAGTACCGGTTGGCATTGGAGTCCAAGCAGATCCGTGTACACTTGCCGACCGGGCCGGTTACCCTGTGGGCGGAGCCCTACCGGTTGAGACTGATCCTCGATAACCTCTTCTCCAACGCAGTCAGTTACGGCGCCAGCGGGGGCAATATCTGGATCAGGGCAGGGCAGGATGAACAGACAAGCTGGCTGGAGGTAGCCAACGAGGGGCCAGAGATCCCCGCTGCCGATCAGCAACGTATTTTTGAACCCTTCGAACAGGGCAGTACAGTGCGGCAAGGTGTATTGAAAGGCTCTGGTATGGGTCTCTCTATCGCCCGTGAGTCTGCCCATAGCCTCGGAGGTGAGTTGGTTCTGGTAAGAGATGAACAGGCAGATGTCTGCTTCAGGTTGACGTTGAAAAGAGAACTATGAAGATACAGCGCGTATTTCCAGCCCTGATGATGGGGTTGCTCGCGGGTTGCGGCCTGCTGCCACAGCACGAGCAGCAGAACTCCTCCGATATCGCTTTTGCCAAGCGGATGGAGTTTGCCAACAAGGAGATGCAGGTACGTCTGCAATACTCCGACTGGTTGCTGGCCAGCCATCCCCAGCAGCGTGTGCAGGAGCGTCAACGCCTGAAAGGGGCGGGAGATCTTGAGAGCCGGGTCAGTCTGGCGATGGTGGATTCCCACCCGGCCGAATCGGTGGCCAATCGTACTGCCGGGCTGGTGCGCCTGAAGCAGATGCTGCCCGAGCTGGGTCTTGATGCACAGGCTTTTTTGCGCAGCTGGATCGCTCTCGGAGAGCAGTTGCTGGCTCGCGACAGCCGGCGTGATGATCAGAGTCAGGAGATCCAGCGGCTGCGTCGTCAGATCGAGCAGCTGACTGCCATCGATGACCAGCTCAACCAGCGCAAGCTGAACGAGAATCGTGAGGCTATACCATGAGCCGGATCCTGTTGGTGGATGACGACGTCAGCCTGCTCAAACTGATGAGCATGCGGCTGCGCAGTCAGGGTTATGAGGTGGATACCGCCGACAGTGCGGAGGGAGCCCTTGATCGGCTGCGCCAGCAGCGGGCCGATCTGGTGTTGAGCGATTTGCGGATGGGGGGGATGGATGGCCTTGCTCTATTCGAGCGGATCCAGGCCCAGTGGTTGGGGCTGCCGGTCATCATCATGACTGCCCACGGCACCATACCGGACGCTATTCAGGCCACCCGCTCCGGCGTCTTCAGCTTTTTGACCAAGCCCATTGACAAGGATGAGCTGCTGGCCACCATAGAGCATGCTCTCAGCCTGACCCGGCCGAAACAGCAGCAGGAGTGGCAGTCACTGATCCTGACCCGCAATCCCCAGTTGGAACAGTTACTGATCCAGGCTCACAGCATCGCCACCATGGAGGTGCCGGTACTGATCATGGGGCCGTCAGGCTCCGGCAAGGGGGCGATGGCGCAGGCGCTGCACCAGGCCAGCCAGCGCCGCGACAAGCCGCTCCATACCATCAACTGCGCCGCCATTCCGTGGGCGTCACTCGACTTGCAGCTGTTTGGTGAAGATGGCCAATCCGGTCTGTTCGAGCAGGCCAAGGGGGCGACCCTGTTTCTCGACGAAATTGGCAGCCTGTCGGAATCCTTGCAGGCCAAGCTGCTGCAGGTGATGGAGGAGTATGGCCAGGGCACGCCGGAGGTGCGTGTGCTCAGCTCCAGCCATCAGGATCTGGTCAAGGCGATGGAGGAGGGACGCTTTCGGGAAGATCTCTTCTATCGTCTCAACGTCGCCAATATCACCTTGCCGTCTCTCAGTGCCCGCAGTGAAGACATTCCGCTGCTGGCCAGACAGGCGCTGGATGATTATCGCTGCCGCCACAGCGACTGCGCCGCCATGGGCTTCTCGCCGGAGGCGCTGGCGATGCTGGCCGCCGCTGCCTGGCCCGGTAACGTGCGTCAGCTCTGCAATCTGGTGGAGCAACTCGCCAGCCTCTGTTGCAGCCCGGTGATCGGGGTCTCCATGGTGGAGTCCGCCCTGAGCGGTGGTGGCGGCGGCATCCCCTCGTTCAACGAGGCGCGGGCCGAATTCGAGAAGGAGTATCTGATCCGTTTGCTGCGCACCACCGAGGGCAACGTGACCCTGGCGGCCAACATGGCGGGCAGAAACCGTACCGATTTTTACAAGTTATTGAATCGGCACGGTATCGAAGCTGCAAACTTCAAATCGAAGGGATAAATCAGGCGGGATCAACTACCGCCGGAGCGGCATCGGCTTTCTGGGTTTTATGGGAGAGCCAGAGGCCGCTCGCCTTCATCAGGTAACCGAACAAGGCGCCAATGATGAGGGAGGGTAGGATCAGCCGCCACTCGCCAGCCGCCCCGAAGGTGGCACAGCAACCGGCAAAGGTGCCGGGAATGTAGCCGAGCCACTGCTGTTTGGCCTGCACGCACATCAGGGTGGCGACCACCCCCGTCATCACATAACCCGCAACACCCGCTCCCCACAGACTGTCGCCATGGATCAGCAGCAGCGCCCACAGCATGCCGCTGGCGTTGCAGAAGATGGTCTGCAGCAGCGCCTTGTAACCACCGCTTGACGCGAAATAGCTGGTGCAACCGAGGAAGCCGACCCAGGAGAGCAGGCCTAGCGCGACGGCCAGCCAGCCCCATACGGCGGAGAGAATACCTGTGGTGATAGCGATGGCGATCAGTGGGCTCATGGCGTGACTCTTCAGTTGGCTTCACGAAAACGGGCAGCCTACCCCTGGCAATCGGGGCGGCAAGCGGGGGCGGAATTGTGTGTGATCTCCATCACCTTTTTCAACTCAGGAATACGCTTGCGCTCGCGAAAAAAATTCATTGGTGACCGGCCTGACAGTCGGCCATAGTTAGAGGCCCTGTCCTGCTCATGGAGTGAGTCTGATGGCGCCAAATGTGATCGTTCCCCTGCTGGTGTTCGTAGTCCTGTTTCTGGTCGGCACCATGGCCAAGGCTCTGCCCCTGCACCACATGATGTAAATTTGTGTGAAATAAAAATCTGCCGGGGCGGGTCTTATCCGTAGTGCCTCACTCAGCCCCGGGAGTTTTTCATGTTGATCAAGCGTCGTACCGCCCACCCCCTCACCGAACAGGATGTCACCCCGGAAGCTGTTTATCAGGACCGCCGCCTTATTCTCAAGGGGCTGGGTCTGGGCGCGGCCACCCTGGCGTTTCCCACTCAGGCCGGAGTGCTCGACCTGCTGCGCGGCAAAGAGGATGCTCCCCAGTTAGCCACCAGGCCGCTCAACAGCAAGCCTGCCGAGCGCCCGGCCAATATGGTGCTGACACCGGAAGAGAAGGCAACCAGTTACAACAACTTCTATGAGCTCGGCACCGACAAGTCCGACCCGGCTCGCAACGCACATTACCTCAAGCCCGAACCCTGGACCCTCAAGGTGGAGGGGGAGGTGGCCAAGCCCTTTACCCTCGATGTGTGGGACCTCATCAACAAGAGCGAGTTGGAGGAGCGGATCTACCGACTGCGCTGTGTCGAAGCCTGGTCCATGGTACTGCCCTGGAACGGCATCTCGCTGGCGGAGATTATCCGCCGTGCCGAGCCCACCAGTCGCGCCAAGTTTGTTGCCTTCGAAACCCTGTTTGATCCGAAACAGCTGCCGGGGCAGGCCTCCAGGTTGGGGGGCGGCATCGAGTATCCCTACGTCGAAGGGCTGCGTATCGACGAGGCGATGCACCCTCTCTCTTTCCTTGCGATGGGGCTCTACGGCAAGACCCTGCCCGCCCAGAATGGCGCGCCGATCCGCTTGGTAGTGCCGTGGAAGTACGGCTTCAAGAGCATCAAGAGCATCGTCTCGATCCGGCTGGTGGAGGAGATGCCGCCGACCACCTGGAATCTGCTGGCTCCCAACGAATATGGCTTCTACGCCAACGTCAATCCGCAGGTGGATCATCCGCGCTGGAGTCAGGCCAGCGAGCGCTTTGTCGGCGAGGGCGGGGTGTTTGGCGCCAAGCGTCAGCCGACCCTGATGTTCAACGGCTATGGTGACGAAGTCGCCTCGCTCTATCAGGGGATGGATCTGCGCCAATGGTACTGAGATTGAAACCGGCCCATATCAACGGCTTGCGGGCACTGGTGCATCTGGGCGCTCTCGGCTTCCTGCTCTGGCTGTGGTTTGCCATTCCGGCAGGTCTGCTGGGGGGCGATCCGGTGCCAGAGCTTATCCACTACCTCGGCAAGGGGGCGCTCAACCTGCTGCTGCTCACCCTGCTGGTGTCGCCGCTGGCCAAGCGCTGGCGGCAGGGGCAGCTTATCAAGCTGCGCCGCCCCCTCGGGCTCTGGTGTTTTGCCTGGGCGCTGCTCCACTTCATGGCGTGGCTGGGGCTGGATCTGCAGTTTGACTGGGGGCTGATTGGCGGCGAGCTGGTTAAGCGCAGCTATATCGTGGTGGGGATGGTGGCCCTGTTGCTGCTGGCCGCCCTCAGCATCACCTCTCTGCCCGCATTGCAGCGCCGCATGGGTGCCGCATGGCAGAAGCTGCACAACTGGGTCTATGCCATCGCCCTGCTGGTGCCGGTGCATTACTGGTGGTCGCTCAAGAGCGGTTGGGGGGAGCCCCTCATCTACCTGCTGCTGGCCTGCGCCCTGTTCTGGCCGAGGCGAGAGAAGCTGCTGCGTCCCTGGCGGGGACGCTGGAATGCAAAAGAGGCCTAATCGGCCTCTTGTTGTTTGATCTCGCCAGTGTAGGCATCGACGATGAGATGCACCTTCTGATCCTGGCGATTGAGGGTTTTGACCTCGAATTTGTCCCCTTCCAGCTCCACTTCCCGAATGTCGTGATACCCTTGCGCCAGCAACAGTTTGACCAGCCCGGCCATGTCGAGACGGCTCTGGGCCGCCCAGCTTGTGGCACTCAACAGGCAGAGGATCAGCAGGAAACTGCGCGGGATCATATTCATTCCGGATTCATGGCTGGCAGACTATAAACGCCATTATGTTAGGTTTTTGGAGATGAATCATCCATGAATAGAGCGCTCCCTCTGCTCGGGTTATTGCTGCCGGTGCTGGCACAGGCGGTCACGCCTGATGAAGCCCAGCTGCAGCAAGCTGTCCATGAGGGACGGGTTCGGCCCTTCCATGAAATGATGGAGGTGGCGGCCAGGTTGCCGGTACGGGTGTTGCGGGTGGATCTGGGAGAAGAGGATGGTATCTGGCTCTATGAACTGCGCGTCATCGATCGGGAAAACAGCGTGATCAAGGTAGCCTATCGGGCCGACAACCTTGAGCTGGTGTGGGCCAAGGGCCACCATCTGGAGCGGCTGTTCGAGCCGCCAAAGCCCCCGGTCGAGGATGATGAATAACCCCTGTGTGGAAGCCTGTTCATGCGAATTCTGATTGTTGAAGACGAAAAAATTCTGGCTGGCCAGCTGGCCGAACAGCTGCGCCTCTCCGGCTTTGTCACCGACCTCTGCCATGATGGCAACGAGGCCGGTTTTCTCGGAGAGACCGAACCTTACGATGCCATCATTCTCGACCTCGGCTTGCCTGGGCGCGATGGCCTGAGCGTGTTGAAGGAGTGGCGCAGCAAGGGAATCGATACCCCGGTGCTGGTACTGACCGCCCGTGGCCAACTGCACGAGAAGATCGAGGGGCTCAATGCCGGTGCCGATGACTACCTCACCAAGCCGTTCCAGGTGGCCGAGCTGGTGGCGCGGGTGCATGCGCTGGTGCGCCGGGCGGCAGGCAACGCCAGCTCCGTTCTGGAGATTGGCGGGGTACGGCTCGATATGGCGGCTTCCCAGGTGTGGTACGAAGGGACCCCCATCAAGCTGACCGCCCACGAGTTCCGGGTGCTGGGTTACCTGATGCAGCATCGGGGCAAGGTGGTGTCGCGCAGCGAGCTGATCGATCACATCTACGCTCAGGATTTCGACCGTGACTCCAACACAGTAGAGGTGTTCATCGGCCGGATCCGCAAGAAGACCCATCCCGACTTGATTGAGACAGTGCGTGGTCTCGGATACCGGATCAACGAATGAGGCTGGTCCGAACCCTGCGGGGGCGGCTGCTTGCCATTGCGCTGGTGTGGTGCGGGCTGTTCCTGTTCGCCACCGGCTTCAGCCTGCAGACCATGATGCGCAACTACTGGCAGGAGGCAGAGGCTGACGGCTTGCGCCTGCAACTCTACGATCTGCTCTCCCGGCTGGAGGTGGAGAAGAGTGGTCTGCCTGTGGTGATCGAACCGATGGCCGATCCCCGTTTCAGCCAACCTTACTCCGGCTACTACTGGCAGCTGGAACTGGGGGAAAATGTGGTGGGCCGCTCCCGATCCCTGTGGGACACCCATCTGGTGAGCCGTGGCCTCAAGTCTGCCTTTGGCGATCCTGACCTCTTTTTTGGCAAGGGCCCCAACAAGGAGCCGCTGCTGATCATGACCCGCACCGTGCTGTTGCCCGGTTCGGATCGGGTCTTTACCCTGGTGATGGCCAAGGACAGCAGCACCCTGATCCAGACCCTGAAGAAAACTCGCATCAGCCTGTTCCTCGGTCTCGGCTTTGCCGCCGCCGGTCTGGTGCTCGGCTTCATGTTCCAGATCGTCTATGGTTTGCGGCCGCTGCATCTGCTGCGCCGTGAACTGGGGCGGGTTCACGAGGGTCATCAGGAGGGATTCCGGCTGCGCTATCCGCTGGAGATCCAGCCGCTGGTTGAGGATATCAACCGGCTGCTGCACCACTACGGCGAGCTGCTGCAGCGTGCCCGTGCCCACACCGGCAATCTGGCTCACGCCCTCAAGACGCCGCTCAGCATCATGCGCAATCAGGTTGCCCAGTTGCCGCCGGAGGATCAGGCCGCCATCGGCGAGCAGCTCGACCAGATCCAGCGCCATATCGACTATCACCTCGGTAAGGCGCGGGTGACCGGCGCCGCCAAGATCCTCGGGGTGTCGACCCCGGTGCGGGCGCGGGTGGAGTATATCTGCCGCGCCTTCTCCCGCCTCTATCCGGGCAAGACGGTGGATCTGCAAGTGCCCGCCAATCTGGCGGTCGGGGTGGAGGAGCAGGACTTCGACGAGATGGTGGGCAATTTGCTGGAGAACGCCTTCAAATGGTCCGCCAGCGAGCTGCGTATCTCCAGCGCCGAGCTGGGGGGCTGGATCACCCTGCGTATCGAGGATGACGGCCCCGGCATGAGCGAGGATCAGATCGCCAAGGCGGTGCTGCGCGGGGTGCGGCTCGACGAGAAGGTGCCGGGTTCCGGTCTCGGTCTCAACATCGTCTCCGATCTGGCGGAAGCCTATCGCGGCAGCTTTATTATGGGCCGCGCCGAACTGGGCGGGCTGGCCGCCTCCCTCTCGTTGCCCAAGGTGGCAAGGGTCGAGAGCTAGGCATAAGATATGGCATTTGTTTTAGCCTGAGGAAGAGAACCATGACCGACGATCCGTGGGCCCTGTGCCATCTTGACGATTCATTCGATGCCTCTGTACTGGGGGTCAAGGGCGCCCAGATCCAGTGGTTTGAAGATCGGGATGGCCTGATTGCCTATCTGCTGGAAGATTTTGTCGACCTGCTGGCCGATGTGGGCGAACTGGACGAGGAGCAGACCGAGCAGGCGCGCGAGCGCTTCACCCTGCTGGTGGAGCAGAGCTTCGACGATCGCACCCTGATGGATGCCATCAACGATCTCGCCTCTGGGCTGCGCCGCATCGCCTGGTTGGGGCCGCTCTCGGAGCTGGCCGAGATCAGCGACGAGTTTGCCTCCGGCCTGCGCCGCTATTTCTGGAGCCAGTACGACGGGGATGAAGATGACCCGGACGCCTGGGTGCCGGAAGAGCTGTGGCCGCAGCTGGTGGAGTGCGCGCAGGAGTATATGGAAGAGGGGGATTTTTAAATCCGTCCGGACTATGTGTGCTCTTTGGCAGACAGATAAAGAAACGGCGCCTTGATGGCGCCGTTTTTATTGGGTGGCAATCGCCTTAGCCGTTGGCCGGTACCGCGTGGGCGGTGTTGGCCAGCATCGGGCCAGTGTACTTCTCGATCTGCAGCTGGGCCATGTGGCCGCAGTTGCCCTGCGCCAGACTGGACGAGCCTTCGTCGAAGGTGAGGCAGTTGACGTTGCCGTTCTTGCAGATGCTGCCCGCTTCGCCCGGCTTGGCCGGGTCATACCAGGCCCCTTCGCAGATCCGCACCACCCCTTGGCGCACATCCTCGGAGAGCAGGGCGCCCACCAGGATCTGGCCGCGCTCGTTGAAGGCGCGCACCAGATCCCCCTGGGCGATGCCACGAGCCTTGGCATCCAGCGGATGGATCATGATCGCCTCGCGGTCGGCGATGGCGAACTTGTCTCGCAGCGGAGTGTTGTCGAGCTGGGAGTGCAGCCGCTGGGTCGGGTGGGAGGTGTTGAGCGACAGTGGATAGCGCGCCGCCACCTCGCTCTTCACCCACTCCTTGGGCTCATACCACTTGGGATGGCCGGCACAGTCGGCATAACCCATCCCCGCCACAGTGTTGGAGAAGATCTCGATCTTGCCGGACGGGGTGCCGAGCGGATTGAGCAGCGGATTCTCGCGAAAATCGGCGTGACGGATCCACTGGCGGTTGGCCTCGGGGATCGGGAAGCGGATGTAGTTGTTGGACTCCCAGAACATGTTGAACGGCGGCAGCGCCACGCGGGCGCCGCGGGCCTGCGCCGCCATGCCGTCGTACATCTGCTTGAGCCACAGCATCTCGTCCTTCCCTTCGGTGTACTGCTCCTGCACGCCCAGCTTGGCGGCGATGGCGCTGAAGATGTCGAAGTCGTTGCGGGACTCGTGCTGGGGCGGGACGCACTGGTGCATCGGGAACACATAGCGCTGAGAGTAGTCGCCGCCCATCTCCAGATCGTTGCGCTCGTAGCTGGTGGTGACCGGCAGCACGATGTCGGCGTGTTTGGCGGTGGCGGTCCAGTAGGGCTCGTGAACGATCACGGTCTGCGGTTTGCGCCACGCCTGCAGCAGGTTGTTGGTGTCCTGATGGTGGTGGAAGGGGTTGCCGCCCGCCACGTAGACCAGCTTGATGTCCGGATAGGTCACCTTGCGGCCGTTGAAGTCGATGGTCTTGCCCGGGTTGGCGAGACAGTCGGCGATGCGCGCCACCGGGATCGGTGCCGGGCTGTTCTTCGGTGCGTTGCCGGCGGAGATGCCCGCCAGAATGCCGCCCTTGGCGGTGGGGCTGCCACCGGAGGAGTAGTGGTAGCTGAAGCCGTAGCCGCCGCCCGGCAGGCCGATCTGGCCCAGCATGGAGGCCAGAGTGACCAGCATCCAGTTCGGCTGTTCGCCGTGCTGCTGACGCTGCATGCCCCAACCGGCCATGATCATGGTGCGCTTGGCGGCCATGTCGAGGGCCAGCTGGCGGATCACCTTGGCATCGACGCCGCAGACAGTGCTCGCCCACTCGGCGCTCTTCGGTTGGCCGTCATCCTTGCCGAGCAGATAGTCCAGAAACTTGTCGAAGCCGACGGTGTAGCGATCGAGGAAGGCTTGAGCGTGCTTCTTCTCGCTGTAGAGGGTGTGAGCCACACCCAGCATCATGGCCACGTCGGTGTAGGCGTTCGGGGCAATCCACTCGGCGCCGACCAGCTTGGCGGTCTCGTTGTAGATGGGGTCGATGCTGATGACGCGGGTACCTTTCTCCTTCAGCGCCATGAAACCGGCCTGACCCTCGTGATCCGGCATGTTCCAGCTGTTCTTCAGGGTCACCTGAGCGTTGACCCCCCACAGCACCACCAGTTCGGCGTTCTCAACCACATTGGGCCAGGCGGTCTGCTGCTCGTACACCTCGATGGAGCCCATCACATGGGACATGATCACCTGGGCGGCACCGGTGGAGTAGTCACCGGCATAACCGGTGAAGCCGCCGGAGAGGTTCATCAGGCGGTGCAGCAGGGTGCGGCTGTTGTGGAACATGCCGACGCTTTTCCAGCCATAGGAACCGGCGTGGATCGCTTGCGGGCCGAAGTCAGACTGGACGCGCTGGATCTCGCCGGCCACCAGTTCGATCGCCTTGTCCCAGCTCACTCGCACCCACTCGTCGGCACCGCGCAGCTCGGGTTTGGCGCCCGGGCCATGCTCCAGCCAGCTTTTGCGCACCATGGGGTATTTGATGCGGTTTTTGGCGTGCACCTGGAACGGCGCCATGTCGATGAGATCGTTTGGCGCCGGATCATCGGCCACCGGCTGGACGCGCACCATGCGCCCATCTTCGACGATCGCCTCGAAAGCACCCCAGTGGGCGCCGGTCAGAATGCCCTTCTGGGCGGGCACCAGAGTCGGGAACTGATTCAATGCGGTGCTGATGGCTTGCGCCAGCGCACTCTTGGGAAAAATGCCGCCGAGCAGGGGCAGGGCTGCGCAGGCGCCGAGCCCCTTGAGCAGGTTGCGGCGGGACAGATTGGTCTTCTTGTCATTGAAAAAAGTCATAACGGTTTTCCTCTGTGCCAGCCTTAGTGGGCCGCGCTCATGTCACTGGCGTGTTTCTGGACATACTGGGTCAACATGCGAGCCTGTTCCGGGGTCAGGGAGGTACGAGACTCCATCCCCTTGATGACGCCGATCCACTGGTTGGCATTGAAGTGATCCAGCGCGGTGAGGCCGTGGCAGCCGGTACAGTTGTTGGACATCAGGGTGGAGGCGTATTGCCACAGCTTGCCCTGATCGCCGATGAGCTGGCTCTGGTCGACCCAGGCGGTCAGCTTGACCTGATGCCAGGTGAGGTTGGTGGCGCTGTCGGTTTCGCTCTGGCCGGTGACCAGCGCTTTCTTGGCGGCATCGCCGACCAGTACGCTGAGGATCCGTTTGCCCGGTGCGGCGTAGAACACTTCGCTCACACCATCCTGTTGCCAGCCTTCGATCTGCACCTTGGCGCGGCCGTTTTCGTTGGCCAGCACTTCCACCTTGGTGGAGGGCATCAGGGTGCCTTCGTCGGTCTTGGCTGCGGCATCGAGGAACAGCGGGGTGGTAGCGATGGCGTAACGGGTGGTGATGTTGGCCGGGGTCTGGGCCGCAGCCTGCGCCAGCTCACTGGCACCGGCGGCAGCCAGGCCGCTCATGTCTGGCATGATGTGGGCGACACCGCGGTGGCAGTCGATACAGGTCTGGCCTTCCTTGATGGCGACCGGGTGCTCGGCACGGGCATTGGGGCGCTGGGCCAGAATATCCATCGCCTCGTAGCTGTGGCAGCTGCGGCAGGTGGCGGAGTCGTTGGCTTTCAACTCGTCCCAGACGGACTGGGCCATCCGCAGCTTGTGGGCTTCATACTTTTCCGGGGTATCCAGGGTGCCGATCGCCTCGTGATAGATATCCTTCACGGCGCGGATCTTGGTCCACAGGTAGGAGGTGGGATCGCCCGGGATGTGGCAGTCGGCGCACTCGGCGCGGATCCCCTTGGTGTTCTGGAAGTGGACACTGCCCTGATACTCGGCGAGCGGAGTCTGCATGGAGTGGCAGGAGACGCAGAATTCGGTGGAGCTGGTCTTGTGCAGCACGGTCACGGTGACACCCAGTGCCGCGACACCCAGCAGGGCCCCGAGCAGCAGGAGCCAGAACCAGGTTTTTCTTATCAGTTTTCCAATCATGGCGGCGTTTTCCTACGGTCAATAATTACCTACATAGTACTAGTCCAATAGTAGTAGTAATGATAGGGATAAGGCGTTGACCTCCATCATGGTTTATATTTTTGATTGTTGTCACATTTTGCCTTTTATTTCGCCATTGATACATTTATCGAATTAAATTCAGTTTTTTCTGTTTTATCTATTTGTGCACTTTCCGCGACAGCTGTTAGCCCCCTCGCAAAACCCCACAAGATTCGTTGATATAGTGAACAGTGAGCCACAACGGAGTGTCGCCGATGAGCCCTTTCTCACTGCTGTGTGTCGCCGCCAACGTGCAGCTGCTGACCGAATTCGAACAGGAGCTGGCCCCGCTGCTCGGCCATTTTGCGCTGGTGGTGGTGGTCGGGCAGGAGTCGGCGGAGCTGGCCCTCGACGAGCTGGACCGCAAGGGGCAGCCGCCCGCCGTGGTGGTGTGTGACAGCGAGCTGGGGGATGGGCGAGGGGCCGATTTTCTAATCCGCCTCGGCAGCCGCCACGAGGCGTGCCGCAAGATCCTTTTGGGCAGCCAGCCGGAGATGAAATCGATCATCGAGGCGGTCAACCTCGGTCGTCTCGACTACTACCTGCAACGCCCCTGGCGCGATGGCAGCCTGCGCCGGGCGGTGATCGAGCAGGCCAGCCACTTTGTGCTGCTCCAGCCCGAGGCTGACCTGCTGAGCTATGCCGCCGTGCTCGACAACCAGAAGTTGCTGCGGGTCCACGTCGATCGCCAGTTGGCGGCCTATCGGCAGGGTTTTATGGATTACACCCACTGCAGTGATGAAGAGCTGTCGCGGGTGGTGATCGACGGTCTCTACCAGTTTTTCGATGGCAATGACGAGGCGCGGGTCTGCCGCCACTACAGTCCGGGCCATGTGCTGACCCGCGAGGGGGAGCCCAACAGCTTTCTCTGGTTTATCGCCAAGGGGGAGGTGGTGCTGCGCAAGCGGGACGAGCAGGGGATCGATCAGGAGGTGGTGCACTACCGCACCGGCTCGCTGGTGGGGGGGATGTCCTTCGTGACCGGCGAACCCGCTTTCACCACCGGCGTGACCCTGACCGGTGCCGAGGTGATCAAGCTCGACAAGCTGCAATTCTCCCGGGTGATGCAGGCGCGCAGCGAACTGCTCCCCTCCTTTACCAACCTGCTGCTGCGCCACTTCAACCGCCGCCTGCAAAACAGCATCCGTACCGAGATGCGGCTGCAACAGACCCTCAACTCCCTTGATGCCGCTCACGCCCAGCTGGTGGAGAGCGAAAAAATGGCGATGCTGGGTCAGCTGGTGGCCGGTGTCGCCCACGAGCTCAACAACCCGGTGGCGGCCATCATCCGTGGCAGCGAGACCCTGCGGGCTGCCATCCCCGATCTGGTCAATCTCGAACTGCCTGCTCCCATCAAGGGGCTGGGCAACCAGACCCTCTGTCAGGCGCTGACCGCACAGCCGGTTTCGACCAGCGAGATCCGCGACAAGACCCGGCAGGCGGAGGGGCGCTTTGGCGATCGTCAGCAGGCACGGCTGGCGGTGCAGATGAATCTGGATGACGAGCTGAACTGGCAGCGCTGGTTTGCCAGCCGCACCGCCGTCGAGCGGGAGGCGCTGCTCTCCCGGCTGGAGCTGTTCCAGCAGACCGGTAGCTTCCTGCGCAATATAGAGGTGTGCGCCCGTCGCATCGGCGATCTGGTCAAAAGCCTCAAGCAGTATGCCCGGCAGGATCGGGCCGAACCCTCGCTGGTGGATCTGCACGAGGGGCTGGAAGATACCCTGATGATTTTCGAAAACCGCCTCAAGCATCATGAGCTCTGCAAGGAGTACCAGCCGCTGCCGCTGGTACGCTGTCACCCTATCGCCCTGCAACAGGTGTGGACCAACCTGATCGCCAACAGTCTGGATGCCATGAGCGGTCCGGGGCGACTCACCATCCGCACCGGGTTGCTGGATCCCGAGTGGATCATGGTAGAGATCGAGGATAATGGCTGCGGCATCGAGCCCGAGCTGTGGCAGCGGATCTTCGATCTCAACTTCACCACCAAGCGGGAGGGGCACTTCGGTCTCGGCATTGGCCTGAGCGTCTCGCTGCAGATAGTGCAGCAGCACCACGGCCGGATTGAGGTGGCCTCCGAACCGGGCCATTACACCCGGATGCGGGTCTGTCTGCCGCTGGATGGCATGGGGCAGGCCGGTTACGGGGGCGAACCTCATCACAACAAGGAGCATGCGGCCTGAGCCGTCGCCAGCATCAATCGCGCGGCGTGCCAAACCATGTCGCCAAGGAGGAGCAATGAACAAACACTATCTGATCCTGTGTGTGGACGATGAGCGGGAGGTGCTGGATGCGGTGATCCACGATCTCGCCCCGTTCCGTTCCCACTTCGAACTGGAAGCCGCCGAGAGCGTCGACGAAGCGCGGGAGGTGGTGCACGAGTGGGAAGAGGAGGGGGGCAAGCTGGCGCTGATCCTCTGCGATCACATCATGCCGGGAACTTTGGGGGTCGACTTTCTGGTGGAGTTGAACCGGCGTGCCACCACCCGTGCCAGCCGCAAATTGCTGCTGACCGGGCAAGCGGGGCTGGAAGCGACCGTCGAGGCGGTCAATCGTGGCGGGTTGCACTACTATCTGGCCAAACCGTGGAAGCTGGAGACCCTGCAAGAGGCGGTGCGCGAACAGCTGACCGACTACCTGCTGGCAGAAGATGGCGACAACGCCTTCCACTATGCGCCGCTGCTCAATCAGGCGCGGTTGTTTGCCGCTATCCACGATCACCCGTTCGACGAATAGGGGCAGTTGGGCTTTCGCGGTGGCAGTTGTATACTGTCTGCATATACAGTATTGCAGGTAGCTACCGATGCGACTCTTTATCGCCGAGAAGCCCACGCTGGGCCGCGCCATTGCCGATGCCCTGCCCAAGCCCCACAAGAAGGGCGACGGTTTTATCGAAACAGCCCAGGGGGATGTGGTCACCTGGTGTATCGGCCATCTGCTGGAGCAGGCCGAGCCCGATGCCTATGACGCTGCCTTCAAGCAGTGGCGGATGGAGCATCTCCCCATCGTCCCCGCCCAGTGGCAGCTGGTGGCCAAGCCCAAGACCAAAACCCAGCTCACCGTCATCAAGCGGCTGATCAAGCAGGCGGATTGCGTGGTCAACGCCGGTGACCCGGACCGGGAAGGGCAGTTGCTGGTGGATGAGGTGATCGACTTTCTCGGCTACCCGAAGACCAAGCCGGTGCAGCGCTGCCTCATCAGCGATCTCAACCCGCCCGCGGTGCGCCGCGCCCTCGAGAAGCTGAGGGATAACAAGGAGTTCGTGCCGCTGGCGGTCTCGGCGCTGGCCCGCAGTCGGGCCGACTGGCTCTATGGCATCAACATGACCCGCGCCTACACCCTGCTCGGGCGCAAGGCGGGTTGCAGCGAGCTGCTCTCGGTCGGTCGGGTGCAGACCCCGCTGCTGGGGCTGGTGGTGCGGCGGGATCTCGAGATCGAGGCCTTCGTCCCCAAACCCTTCTACGAGGTGCTGGCCCATCTGCTGACCGATAGTAACGAGCGCTTCACCGCCAAGTGGCTGCCATCGGAAGCCTGCCTGCCGTGGCAGGATGAGGAGGGGCGGGTGCTCAATCGGGCGCTGGCCGACAAGGTGGTGAGCAGGATCAACGGCCAACCCGCACAGGTTGAATCGGTGGAGGAGCAGGCCCGCAAGCAGGCGGCGCCGCTGCCCTACAACCTCTCCAGCCTGCAGATCGATGCCGCCAAGCGCTTCGGCATGGATGCCAAGCGAGTGCTCGACATCTGCCAGAGCCTCTACGAGCGCCACAAGCTCATCACCTATCCGCGCTCCGATAGCCGCTATCTGCCGACCGACCACTTCAAGCGGTCCGAGCAGGTGCGCGGTGCCATCGCCGCTACAGCGCCTGCACTGGCCAAGGCGGTGAGCGAGGCTGATGGCAAGATCCGCAGCAAGGCGTGGAACGACAGCAAGGTGGATGCCCACCACGCCATCATCCCCACCGAGAAGCAGGGCAACCCCGCCACGCTGGGGGCCGACGAGGCGAAGCTCTATGGCCTGATTGCCCGCCAGTATCTGCTGCAGTTCTATCCCCCGTTCGAATACAACGACAGCAAGGTGCTGCTGCGCATCGCCGGTGGCCTGTTTCAGGCCAAGGCGCGGCGCATTCTCAAGGCGGGCTGGAAGGTGCTGCTCGGGGTGGAGGAGGATGACGACGAAGAGAAGGCGGGCACGCTGCCTGCCCTGAAAGAGGGAGAGCAACTGCTGTGCGAGCGGGGCGAACTGCAGGAGAAGATGACCCAGCCGCCCAAGTCGTTCACCGATGCCACCCTGCTGGCGGCTATGACCGGCATCGCTCGTTATGTACAGGATCCCGAGATCCGCAAGACCCTGCGCGACACCGATGGTCTCGGCACCGAAGCGACCCGAGCAGGCATTATCGACCTGCTGTTCAAGCGTCGCTTTCTGGTGCGTCAGGGCAAGAGCATCAAGGCGACCCCGACCGGGCGGGCGCTGGTGCAGGCGCTGCCTGCTACTGCCACCACGCCGGATATGACGGCGCTGTGGGAGCAGAGCCTCGGCCAGATCGCCGAGCGCCACGGCAGCTACCAGCAGTTCATGGGGCCGCTCACCGAGCAGCTCAACGGCCTGATTGAAGGGGCGCGGCAGGACTCCGGCGCCAGCTTCAGCGCCCTACCCAAGGAGGCGCCGGGTGCCGGCAAGCGGCGTTTTACCAAACGCAAGAGTCCGGCGGCCTGCACGACTGGCGGGCCCCGACCGCGCAAGACGGCCAGCAAGCGCCAGACCAGGGCGGCATAACGAAAAAAGGCGCCCATCCCGGGCGCCAAAGGCATTGTTGTCAGGCTGCCTGAGTGGACAAGCTGGCACGGATCCTGTGCTGGTAGTGCAGAACCACACCGAGAAACACCAGATCCTTGAACAGGAAGAACTCGGTGACTGGCACGCCGTCAACCATCTTCCAGACACCTGTCAGAGTCAGCAGGAAGCTCAGCGTCGCCAGGAAGGTGACGATAGCCCCCATGCTGCACCAGTAACCGATGCGAGGTTGCCACAGGCCCACGACCAGCCCGATGGCGATCACTATCTCGACCACCCCGATCAGGTTCGATACGTTCTGTTCCGACAGGGGGCCATAGAGCCAGCTCATCAAGGGGTGGCTGGCTACCAGTGGTTTGATGGCGGCTGCCTCTGTCGGGGTAAACTTGAAGACGCCGATCCAGAGCAGGGTCAATACCACGCCCGCCAGGGCGACCAGAAAGCCTTTGTCATGTTGCTGCATGGGGGGCTCCTTGTTTAAGGGGTCAGAGTGACGGGCGGGAAGTCGATCTCGGTCGCCGCCAGGTGGTTGCCATAGTTGGTCAGGGTATTGACCACCACCTGGCCGAGCACCTCCAGCAGCAGTTCGTCATCTACGCCTGCGGCCCGGGCGCTAGCAAGCTGCTCGTCACTGATCACTCCGCGCTGGTTGACCAGTGCCGTTGCCAGTTGCAGCAGGGCGTGATCAAGGGGAGCCGAGGCCTGGCCGAGCCGGGCAGCCCGGATCTCCTGGGCCGAGAATCCGGCCTTGCTCGCCAGTAGTGTGTGGGCAGACAAACAGTATTGGCAGACGTTGGCTTGACCTATGGCCAGTGCCAGCAACTCCCGTTGTGGGGCAGTGAGGCGCCCCTTGCCAAGCGCCTCGGCAAAGGCCAGGAAGCCATTGAGCAGGGCTGGCGAGTGGGCTAGGGTGGCGTAGAGGTTGGGCACCATGCCCAGATTGCGGTGCAGGGTGGTCAGGGTCTGGGCGGCTGCGGGTTGCGGTTGGGATACGGGTTGGATACGGCTCATGATCTTCTCCTGTGGTAGTGAAGGTTCGGGAGACAGTGTGTCGTCATTCGTGATACGGTTTATCACTCATCGTCTGCAAATAAATACCATTCGTCTCAAATATGGATCCGCTCTCTGCCCTGTTGGTTCATGCCTCCCCCGAAGCCAAGATCTTCTTCGCCGGCAACCTGTGCCAGAACTCCTCCAGTGATGATTATCCGAGTGGCGGACATCTTCATCTGCTGCGCAGCGGTGCCGTCATGTTGCGTGAAGAGGGGGGAGCCAGCTTGCTGCTCGAGGAGCCGACCCTGATCCTGTTCCCTCGGGGACGTCCTCACAAGCTTGAACCCAGAACGTTGGGGGGTTGCGATCTGGTGTGTGCCAATGTCGCATTCGGCAAGGGGGGCGCATCGCCGTTGCAACTGGCATTACCGGGCTCGCTGGTGCTGCCGCTACGTGAGTTGCCTGTCCTGACACCGGTGCTGAGTCAGCTGTTTGACGAAGCGTTTCACCCCCGCTACGGGCAGGATCCGCTGATCTCCCGCTTGCTGGAGATACTGTTGATCCTGCTGCTGCGTCATCTGGTCGAGCAAGGGGTGTGTCAGCAGGGGATGTTGGCAGGCATTTCCGATCCCCAGTTGGCCAAGGCGATCTCGGTGATGCATCAGCGTGGGGATGAACCCTGGACGGTGGCCACGCTGGCGCGGGAGGCCGGCATGTCGCGGGCCCGCTTTGCCGCGAGGTTTCAGGAGCGGGTCGGTCAAGCGCCGCTTGGTTATCTGATCCGCTGGCGCATGGCGCGCGCCTGCCAGCAACTGCTGGCGGGGGAGCCCATGGTGCAGGTGGCGTTGGGGGCGGGGTATAGCAGCAGTGTTGCCTTTGGTCGGGCATTCGAGCGGGAGCTGGGGGTGAGCCCGGGGCGCTGGCTCAAGGCGCAGCAACAAGCCGAATAAAAAAACAGGGCAGCCAGTGGCTGCCCCGTGTTCATGGCTGGTCAGCCGGTATAGACGTTCTCTTCCGGATAGCGGATGCGGGTCTCGACCGGGCGGGCCAGCATAAAGGCCAGGGTCAGGGGGCCGAGACGGCCGCAGATCATCACCAGCACCAGGATCAGCTTGCCCGGCTCGCTCAGGGAGGCGGTGATGCCGGTGGAGAGGCCGACGGTGGCAAATGCCGAGATGGTCTCGAACATGATTTTGTCGAACGGCAGATCCTCGGTCACCATCAGCAGGAACATCGCCAGCATCAGCACCATGGTGCTGACGATGATGATGGCCAGCGATCGGGTCACGATCTGGGGCGACAGGGTGCGGCCAAAAGCGGTGACATGGGGCCGTTTGGTCAGAAATGCCTTGGTCGCCAGCAGCACGACTGCGAAGGTGGTGACTTTGATACCACCACCGGTTGAGGTGGCACCGGCACCGATAAACATCAGCATCATCAGGAACAGCAACGCCGCCGGGGTCATCAGCCCGATATCTATGGTATTGAAACCGGCGGTACGGGCGCTGGCAGACTGGAAGAAGGCCGCCAGCAGCTGGCCACCGACACCGGCCTTACCGAGGGTGCCGGGGTTGTTGTGTTCCAGTAGCCAGAACATCAGGGTACCGGCCAGCAGCAGCGCCGGGGTCATCAGCAGCATCAGCTTGCTGTGCAGCTTCAGCTTGCGCCAGCGGCGGTTGCGCACCAGATCGACGATGACGGTAAAGCCGATCCCCCCGAGGATCAGCAGGCCGGCGATGGTCAGGCTGATGATGGGGTCGTCCCTGTAGTCCATGAGGTTGTTGGCAAACAGCGAAAACCCGGCGTTGTTGAAGGCTGATACCGCGTGGAAGAAGCTGACATAGAGGCCGTGCACCCAACCCATCTCGGGCACCCAGCGGATCGCCATGATGCCGGTACCGATCAATTGGGCGATAAAGGCGAACAGCACGATCCGTTTGACCAGCTGAATGATGTTGACCGAGCCCTCCTGTCCCAGCGCCTCCTTGGCCAGTACCTGTTGGCGCAGACCGACCCGCTTGCTGAAGATGGCGATCAGCAGCAGGGTCATGGTCATCTGGCCCAGACCGCCGATCTCCATCAGCATCAGCAGGAAAATCTGCCCCTGCAGGGTGAAGGCGGTGCCGGTATCCACCACGCCAAGACCTGTCACGCTGATGGCCGAAGTGGCGGTAAACAGGGCGTTGACGAAGGTGACCTCGCCATTGTGGCTGGAGGGTTGCACCAGAAAGATGGTGCCAATCAGCAGAATGATCAGAAAGCTACCGAGGATCAGCCGGGCTTCGCTCCAGCGAGAGTCCTGCTCCCGATGGAGGGCGAAGGCGTAGCTGCTGCGCCAGTTGATCATAGGGTTTCGAGCCAGTGGTCGATGGCGTGCTTGTTGCCCGCCAGGATCAGGATGTCGCCCAGTTGCAGCTCCATTTTGCCGGTTAGTACGTTGTGCAGCACATCACCACGCTTGATGGCGAGCAGCTGGAAATCGCTCTGTTGCAGCAGGTGGAAGTCGCCTAGTTCCCGGCCGTTCTGTTGCAGGCCAATCACGAACTCGGTCAGCACCATGTCGTGACCCAGCTCCAGATAGTCGAACAGCCGGTTGTCCAGCATGCTCTGGGCGACCCGGCGGCCCATGTCCCACTCCGGGTTGATCACCTTGTCGGCGCCCACTTTCTGCAGGATCTTGGCGTGGAACTTGTCGCGCGCCTTGACCCACACCTTCTTCACACCTGCCTCTTTCAAGACGAGGGTGGTGAGGATGCTGGTCTCCAGGTTGTCACCGATGGCAACGAAGACGATATCGAAATTGGCCAGTCCCAGCTCGGCCACGGTGGCCTCATCGGTGGCATCCGCCACGATAACGTGATTGCAGAGGGCGGCGATTTGCCGGGTCTTGCTCTCGTCGATATCGATGGCCAGTACTTCGGCATCTTGCCGTTGCAGCTCTTCGCACAGCGCGCTGCCAAACAGGCCCAGGCCGATGACGGCAAACTGGTTGTTCATGAGTTATTCCTCAGCAGTTGAAGTCGCCTACTCTAAACCACTGTTATTCCCCCGAAAAGGGTTCGGGTTTTTCGTCATGGGGCAACTTGAGGTAGACTGCGCCCTTGCACCAAGCCGGGATAGACCGATGAAACTGAATGCCAACGCCTCCTTGTTGAAGCTCAACACCCTTGCCCTCGATGCGTATTGCCTCTGGCTGGCCGAGGTGGAGCAGGTTGCCGATCTGGCGCCCCTGCGTGCTGATCCACAACTCAACCAGTTGCCTCGCCTCAACCTGGGCGGCGGCAGCAACATGCTCTTCACCACCAATTTTCTCGGTCTGGTGGTGCTCAACCAGCTCAAGGGGATTACCGCTGAAGATGGTGGCGATCACTGGTTGCTCCATGTGGCGGCCGGTGAAGATTGGCATCAGCTGGTGCGCCATACCTTGCAACAGGGCTGGTTCGGGCTGGAGAATCTGGCGCTCATTCCCGGTACGGTCGGTGCCGCGCCGGTGCAGAACATCGGTGCCTATGGCGTTGAGCTGGCCGACTTCTGCGCCTATGTCGAGGCGTTCAACTGGCAGAGTGGCGAGATTGAACGGATCGCGGCGGCAGAGTGCCGCTTCGGTTATCGCGACAGCATCTTCAAACACGAGTATCAGGATTCCCACCTGATCACCGCCGTCGGGCTCAAACTGCCCAAGGCGTGGCAACCGGTGCAGGGCTATGGCCCACTGGCTGCGCTCGGTGACGCGCCTTCGGCGCAGGCCATCTTCGATACCGTCTGTGCCACCCGCATGGCCAAACTGCCGGATCCTGCGGTGCTCGGCAATGCGGGCAGCTTCTTCAAGAATCCGGTGGTGCCTGCCGCGCTGGCGGAGAATCTCAAGGCGCGCTATCCGCAGATGCCCTGCTATCCGGCTGGAGAAGGGCAGGCCAAGCTGGCGGCGGGCTGGCTCATCGATCAGTGCGGTTTGAAAGGTTTCGCCATTGGCCGTGCCGCTGTTCATCAGGAGCAGGCGCTGGTGCTGGTCAATCTGGGGGGCGCCAGTGCCATGGAGCTGATCGCGCTGGCGGCTCATGTCCGCGACAGCGTGGAGCAGACGTTTGGCGTGGTGCTGGAGCACGAGGTGCGCTTTATGGGTGCGCATGGTGAAACCTGGCTCGACGAGGTGCTCTCATGACGTTGACTCCCATCAGACAGACCCTGATCACCCTGCTTAGCGACGGCCAGTTTCACTCCGGCGAACAGCTGGGTGAGCAGCTCGGCATCAGCCGGGCGGCGGTGAGTAAACACATGGCGGCGCTCAAGGAGCTGGGGTTGGATCTCTTTAGCCTGACCGGCAAGGGCTACCGGTTGGCGGTGCCGATGGCGCTCTATGATCAGGCTACCTTGCAGGCACTGGCCCCGATGGCACCGGTGCACTGTTTTCCGGTCATTGGCTCGACCAATCAACACCTGCTGGATCGGGTCAATGAGCTGCGCTCTGGCGAGAGCTGTCTGGCCGAGTGTCAGACAGCCGGGCGCGGTCGTCGTGGCAAACCCTGGATTTCGCCGTTTGGTTGCCAGCTGATCCTCAGCATGTACTGGCGACTCGAACAAGGCATGGCGGCGGCCATGGGGCTGAGTCTGGCGGTCGGCGTGGCAGTGGTTGAAGCGCTGGAGTCCCTTGGCTATCAAGGCGTCGAGCTCAAGTGGCCGAACGACCTCTACTATCAGGGCCGCAAGCTGGCGGGAATACTGGTGGAGATGAGCGGTAGCGCCGGGGCCAGTTGTCATCTGGTGATCGGCATTGGTCTCAATCTGGCGATGCCTGCCCGCGAAGGTGAGAAGATTGATCAGGCCTGGGCTGAGCTGCGTCACATCAATCCGGAACTGGTGGATCGCAATCAGTTGGCGGCCCGGATGATCGTCCATCTGCAGCGGGCGCTGCACACCTTTGAGCAGCAGGGGCTGGCAAGCTTTGTCGATGAGTGGAACCGGCTCGATCACTTTGCCGGTCGCCCTGTGCGCCTGCTGATGGGGGATCAGGAGATCCGCGGCATCGCTCGTGGCATCGACGATCGCGGCGCCCTGCGACTGGAGACAGGTGAAGGGATCAAATACTATCTGGGGGGCGAGCTCTCCCTGCGCCGGGGCGACTGAGGGTCAGCAAGGCCGCTCATGATGCCAAACAAGAAGAGGGGGCCCGTGGGCCCCCTCTTCGTTATCCGGCAACCGCCGTCATCATTTGCGCAGTTTGATCTGCTCGATGGCGTGCTCATGGCCCTTGGTCATGATCAGGTTGGCTCGCTCACGCGTTGGCAAGATATTTTCTTGCAAATTCAGATAGTTGATATCTTGCCAGATGTTGCTGGCGATCTGGGTCGCCTCACTCTCCGCCAGCTTGGCGTAGTTATGGAAGTAGGAGTCGGGATCCGAGAAGGCGCCGCTGCGGAATTTCAGGAAGCGTTCGATATACCAGGTGCGCAGCAGTTCGGCATCGGCATCCACATAGATGGAGAAGTCGACGAAGTCCGACACGAAGACCCGATGGGGCTCCTGAGGGTAATCCATGCCGCTTTGCAGCACATTGAGCCCTTCCAGGATCAGGATGTCCGGCTGCTCCACCACCTTCTTCTCATCGGGAATGATGTCGTAGATAAGGTGGGAGTAAACCGGCGCTTCGACCTTCTCGTGACCAGCGCGGATGTTGGCGACAAACTCCACCAGATGGCGGATGTCGTAGGATTCCGGGAACCCCTTGCGGCGCATCAGGCCGCGCTCTTCCAGTACCTTGTTGGGATAGAGGAAGCCGTCGGTGGTGACCAGCTCCACCCGTGGATGTTCCGGCCAGCGCTCCAACAGGGCCTGCAGAATACGGGCCGTGGTGCTTTTGCCCCCCGCCACGCTGCCGGCAATGCTGATGATATAAGTGCCCTTGCCGCGGGACTGGCCGAGAAACTGCTCCAGCACCCGGCTGCGACGCTGTTTGGCTTTGACATAGAGATTGAGCAGGCGGGAGAGAGGCAGATAGATCTCTTCCACTTCCCGCAATGACACCTTCTCGTTGATCCCGCGCAGGGTCTGCAGATCGTGTTCGGTCAGGGTCAGGGGGACCGAATCGCGCAATAACGCCCATTGTTCGCGGGTGAATTGCAGATAGGGGTTATGCTCTGTCGTCATGGTGTCATCACTGTTTCTTGGGCACGGCGACCATACACCAAGGGTGGGGGAGCGACAAGGGACGCAGCAGGATTGGCTTGTTTGCCCCCGCTTTTTTGCAAACTTCCCAGCAATAAAGCATATTTTGCCGGGTTCAATGGTTGCATCCCCCAAAACCTTACAATAAAATGCGCGACGCTTGACTGTCTGTCGTCTATTTGCGGTGCAAAAGCGATAAACACAACGGGTGCAAGCAGAATTACCGTTGTGACAATCTGGCGTCTGGAGGGGTTCCCGAGCGGCCAAAGGGATCAGACTGTAAATCTGACGGCTCTGCCTTCGAAGGTTCGAATCCTTCTCCCTCCACCATATTTCTCTGCGGTTTGAGTTCTTTGGGTTAGAGAAATGCGGGCATCGTATAATGGCTATTACCTCAGCCTTCCAAGCTGATGATGCGGGTTCGATTCCCGCTGCCCGCTCCAAGATGCTGATATGGCTCAGGCGTTAGCAGAGCCGCACCCTAGGGTGAGTTCGGCAAGCGAACCAGCCATCAGTACCTCTCTCTTTCCCACCAGATTCAAATCCATCATATAAACTGTTCTGTGGTTAGCTTGCCACCGCGTACTCAGCGTTAGTTTAGAGGGACGATCATGTCTAAAGAAAAATTTGAGCGTAATAAACCGCACGTTAACGTGGGTACCATCGGCCACGTTGACCACGGTAAAACCACCCTGACTGCAGCTATCACCAACGTGCTGGCCAAGCACTTCGGTGGTAAAGCTTTCGCCTTCGACCAGATCGACAAGGCACCGGAAGAGCGTGAGCGTGGTATCACCATCAACACCTCCCACGTAGAATACGACACCGCTACCCGTCACTACGCCCACGTAGATTGCCCGGGTCACGCCGACTACGTTAAAAACATGATCACCGGTGCTGCCCAGATGGACGGCGCGATCCTGGTAGTAGC